>WFMN01000025.1 GCA_015489095.1 Mariprofundaceae bacterium
CCGGTGGTGATCATGGTCACCGCCTGCAGCCACCCCACCCGCCGCGGCAGGCGCAGGCAGCCGCCGAAGCCGGGATGGATACCGATCTTCACCTCCGGTAGCCCCAGCCGGGTGGCGGAGTGCTGCACCGCGATGATGTAGTCGCAGGCCAGCGCCAGCTCCAGCCCGCCGCCCATGCAGCTACCGGAGACAATGGCGATGGTGATCGACGGCAGTCGGTGCAGCCGTTGGCAGACCGCCTGCCCGCGCTGCACCAGCGCCATCGCCTCGTCACTGCTCGTGACCTGTTCGATTTCGTGGATATCGGCGCCGGCGATGAAACAGTGGGGAAGCTGACTCTCGATCAGCAGCAGCGGGGGCGGGCTCTGCTCAAGCCGGTCGAGCGCCTGCTCCAGCTGCCCCAATGTTGCGCCATCGAGCACATTGACACGCGCGTCGTCATCGCCAAAGCGCAGCCTAGCCGGCGCCCCTTCGATCAGCCGCACGGTCATGGTTCGCTACCTATCAACACCGCGCCGCCCTGGCCGCCGCCGATGCAGAGCGAGGCCAGCCCGAAGCCCGGCTCCTCGCGCAGTTGATGGCATAAGGTGAGAATCAGCCGCGCGCCGGTCATCCCCACCGGGTGGCCGATGGCGATCGCTCCGCCCCAGACATTGAGCCGCTCCATCGCAGGCGCGCCGACCGCCGTCTGCTCCAGCGCCGCCAAGTCCGCCAGCAGTTGGGCGGCGAAGGCCTCGTTGATCTCCACCCGCGCCATCTCGGCCATCGTCATGCCGTGGGCGGTGAGCAGCTGCTCGCTGGCGACCACCGGCCCCAGCCCCATCCGTGCCGGGTCGCAACCGGCGTAGCGCCAGTCATGCAGATAGCCCAGCACCGGCCACCCCTCGGCAGCCGCCCGGTCGGCGCGCGCCAACAGCAGCATGGCGGCGCCATCGGTGATCTGCGAGCTGTTGCCGGCGGTGACGGTGCCGAGCGGCTTGGCGAACACCGGCCGCAATTTGGCCAGCGCCTCCATGCTCTGCCCGGGGCGGATCCCCTCGTCGCGGATCACGGCGTTGAAGCTTGGCGGGGCAAAGAGCGTCATCGCCTCTTGGGCGAACTTGCCCCCGTTCCACGCTGCATCCGCGCGCTGGTGGCTCTGCATGGCGTAGCGGTCTTGATCAACGCGGGAGATGGCGAACTCATCGGCCAGCAGCTCGGCTGTCTGCCCCATGTTCATGCGCACGGTAGGGTCGGTCAGCCCCTCGAGCAGGGCGGAGCGGGGGCGCCAAGAACAATGCGCCAGCTCACGGAGCATGGAGAGGGGAGGCATACCCCGTGAGCGGCGCCAGCGCGTAAAAACGCGCCGAACTTCATCGTGAAACAGCAACGGCGCGTGGGTCATCGACTCCACCCCGCCGGCAAGCACCACCTCGGCGCGGCCACTGGCGATCAGCGCGGCGCCGTCGGTCACCGCCTGCATGCCGGAGGCGCAGTTGCGGTGGACGGTGTGCGCCGGAACCGCCCGATCCACCCCGGCCTGCAGCGCGATCACCCGCGCGATGTTGGTCGCCTCACAGGGCTGGATCACATTGCCGACGATCACCGCGTCGGGCTTGGCGGGGCAGCGCGCCATCACCTCGCCCATCGCCGCCACCCCGAGATCGACAGCCGTCATCGCCGCCAGCTTGCCATCGGCCTTGCCCAGCGGGGTGCGAACCCCGGCGACGATGGCCACGCCGCCATGCGATCGACCTGCTTGTACGCGGGTTTGCCTGTTCACTCCCGATTTATAGCATCGCTGCGATGAAAAGTAAAGCCCTCGATGCCATGGTCGCGCCCGACATCCTGCCGGATGGGGATATGCGCGGATTTCTCGCCGACATGCTGGATACCATGTACGAGGGTATTCTTGTGCATCAAGACGGGCGGATCATCTTCGCCAACCGCGCCATAGCCGCCATGCTGGGCGAGGAGTCCAGCCAGCAGCTGCTGGGCAAGCGGGTGCTGGAGTATCTGCACCCCGACGACCGACCGCAGGCGATCGAACGGATCTCCGGCATGGTATCTGGGGCGCTCAGCCGTGTTGAACCGCTGCTCTATCGGGTCATCAAACGCGACGGCTCGCTCTTTTACGCCGAGGTGCAGGCCTCCCGCATGGCGAGCGACGCGCCGCGGATGCTGGTGGCGATCCGCGATGTCACCGAGCAGCACCGCTACAAACAGGAGCTGGAGCAGGTGCAACAGATTGTAGATCAGGCGGAAGACCCCATCTACGCCACCGACCTAGAGGGAAGGTTCATCCTGCTCAACCGGGCAACCGAACGGCTACTGAAACTGCCGCGCGAGCAGCTGCTCGGCCAGTCGTTCGTCCCCTTCATCGCCGAGGGCAACCTCCCCATGGTGCAGGAAGAGTTTCAGCGCAAGCTACGCGGCGAAATCGCCAGCAGCGTCTATGAGATGGAGATTGTGGATAGCGAAGGGAACCACCATTCGATGGAGAACCACTCGTCCATCGTCCTAGACGCCAATGGAGAGAAGTTGGGCGTGCAGGGGGTGTTGCGCGATTTGGCTCGGCGCAAACGCAACATGGCGCGCA
>WFMN01000026.1 GCA_015489095.1 Mariprofundaceae bacterium
AAGAGATGAGCGCCACCGTGGCCACCATGGCGGAGCGCACCCAAGAGGTCGGTGAAATCAGCGCCGCCGCCAAGGAGCATGTCTCTGTCGGCCAAGATGCGCTGGATCGGGCGGTCACGGCCATGGAGCAGACCGTTGCCCAGATGGAATCCTCCGTGGAACGGGTGAAAGAGCTCGCCGCCACCTCGCGGGAGATTGAGTTCCTCTTGACCACCATCCGCAAAATATCGGACCAGACCAATCTGCTGGCGCTCAATGCCACCATCGAGGCGGCACGCGCGGGAGATGCGGGGCGGGGCTTTGCCGTGGTGGCCAGCGAGGTGAAGGAGCTCTCCAACCAGTCGCGCAAGGCGGCCGACGATATCGCCAGCAAAAGCGGCGAAATCAACGAAGCGGTCTCGCAAACCATCCACGCCATCGAACAGGTGGAAAAAACGGTGCAGCAATCCTCCGACGCCCTCACCCTCTCCCGCGAATCGATGGAGAAGATCGTGGAGGGGATGAACGATGTGGATCAGCAGATGCAGATTATGCAGTCGGCATCCTCCGAGCAGAAACAGGCCTCCGCCGAGATCGCCGAGGGGGTTGCGGCAACATCACAGATCGCCGCCGACCTCAAGCGGTTGGCGGACGAAACCTTGGCATCCGCCGATGCGTTGGATGCCAAGCTGCGCGAGGATCTAGCGGAAATCAGTCAGTTCAGCATCAGCGACGCGGTTATTCAGTTGGCCAAAACCGACCACATGCTGTGGAAGAAGCGGCTGATCGACATGGTGCTGGGACGCGGCCAGATCGACGAGAGCGAGGTGGTCGATCACCATCAGTGCCGACTGGGTAAATGGTACGACGGCCCAGGGCAGAAGAGCTACGGCAGCAAACGGGCGTTCGCGCAGTTGGAAGCGCCGCACGCCGAAGTCCACCGCCGCGCCCGCAGCGCGGTGCAGAAATTCAACAGCGGCGATCTGCAAGGCGCCATCGCCGAGGTGGATCAAATCGCGCCGCTCTCCGAAGAGGTGGTCTCGCTGCTGAGTGCGCTGGAGGCGTAACCCGTGGGAAAGGTGGCGAATGACCTAGGCATGCCGACTTCTTACGGAGTCGGTATCGCGGCTACAGACAGCCTCGCAAAGCAATAGCCGGCACAACAAGATGTTCGTTTGCGTCTCGGGGGATCCGTTGGGGCATCCAATCCGGCTTTCCCGCCGGATTGCCGCTTCCCGTCTGCGCTGTGCGATGCAATCAGCTGACCATCTACCCGCTGTTTCCGCCCCCTGAAGGGGAAGCAATGGTAAGCGCGTTGTCACTCTGGCTGACCGCGCCGCTGATCGGGCTGGTACTATCGCTGTTTGCCGCTGGTGGAGGGATGATCGCCGTACCACTGCTGAACTTCGGGGTGGGGCTGCCGCTCAAGCAGTCGGTTGCCACCAGTCTAATCATTGTTGCTTTCACCAGCCTGATTGCACTGCTACAACATGGTCGCTGGCGGCTGATCGAATGGCGGACGCACCGTTTCTTTGCCGCCGGCGGCATGATCGGCAGCTTTGCCGGAGCCAGCATCGGCCTCTATATTCCCGATCGTTTGCAGGCCTCACTTTTTGCCGTGCTGGTACTCTTGGTCGCATGGTGGATGCATAGCGATCGCATGAAATCCATCACATCCAACGCCAAAAACATCCCGTGCAACTGCCGCCATTCCCTGCTGGCAGGTTTGGGAACAGGTCTGGTAACAGGGCTGCTCGGGGTTGGCGGCGGCTTTCTGATTGTACCGTTACTGCTCATGCTGGGGGTAGCCAGCTATCAGTCGGCCATTGCCCATTCGCTACTAGTGATCATCTCCAGCTCGCTAGTAGCGGCGATAAGATATGCCGGACATCTTGATATCGCTTGGCAACCAACCCTTCTGATCGTGGTGTTGGCGGCCATGGGCACATGGGTAGGCGGCTATATCTCCATGCGTTGTTCATCCCACCGTTTGCAAAAGGCGTTCAGCCTGATGCTGATGGTCATGGCCGGATGGATGTTGTTCAGGGCGTTTGATGCGCACGGCACAACAAACCCATCCAAGGCCATGTCACTTGACGGGAGGGCACCAACCATCATGATAGCCTGCTCCAAACGCATCGCAGCCACGGGCGGGTTCGGGGAAAGGATTCCCCTCCTACGGGCGGTAGGAGCGGTTTCCAACCGCGAATTGCCATGGATGGACTTTTTGCGATAGCATCAGAGGCACAGGAGTCAGTGCCACAAGAAGAGGAAAAGTGAACAAGATTCATCACAATGTCAGTCAGAGGTTATGGAGACGCGTCCTCTTTGCCGCGATTGTTGTGTCGGTGATCACAGGGGTCGGGCTCTACTTCTATGAGCGGGAAAACCTGGAAGATCGCGCCGTCAACATCTCCAAAAGCCTGATCCATCAAGCGTTTCAAAACGGCGATGTACAGGCAAGGCTTGCCAACCCCAACAGGCTGAAATCCCTGTTGGACAAACTGGTACAAGGGCAGTTCAAGTATATTGAATTGTATGACAAACACGGCACAACGCTTGCGGAATCCGACAGCAAAGACGCCTCGATCGCCACCATTTTGCGTGCCTACCACGAGATGGAAACGGGAGCAAAACGGTCGGCGAATGACTACC
Organism: Mariprofundaceae bacterium; assembly: GCA_015489095.1. GTDB lineage: Bacteria > Pseudomonadota > Zetaproteobacteria > Mariprofundales > J009 > S009-29. Next base: position 2,635 of record WFMN01000026.1, read on the forward strand.
TAACCTACCATATCGATGGCGACATGTATGTGCAGGTGTTTATCTCCCTGCCGTACGGGCGCGCGGAAGTGGTGTACGAGGTGCCGGAAGAGATCTATCGGAGCATGCAGCAGGCTCTGGCGGTATCGGTGGTGATCGCCATTCTTTCCGTCCTATTCATGGCGCTGATTCTCTACCCGCTTGTAAAGAATCTAGTCAACAACATTCAGAAAAACGAAGCGGAGATCCTGCAATCCAATGTGGATATGCTATCGCTGATCGGCGGCGCGATCGCCAAGAGGGATTCGGATACCGACGAACACAACTTCCGAGTAACGCTCTATGCGCTCAAATTGGCTGAAGCGTTAGCCATTCCCGAGCAGACATGTCGGGAGCTGATCAAGGGAGCGTTTGTCCATGACATTGGAAAGATTGCAATTCCCGACGCCGTGCTGCTCAAACCCGGAAAGCTGAACGATGAAGAGTTTGCCATCATGAAGCAGCATGTCGCGGAGGGTGCCGATATTGTCCGTGAGGTAAACTGGCTGCAAAAGGCGCAGGATGTTGTGCTCTACCATCATGAAAAATATGACGGATCAGGCTATTTGAATGGGCTGAAGGGCGAAGCAATCCCCCTGATCGCCAGGCTCTTTGCCATTGTGGATGTCTTTGACGCCCTCACCTCCAAACGCCCCTACAAGGAGCCGTTCACCCTCGAAAAAAGCATCTCCATTCTGCAAGAGTCCAGCGGGAGCCACTTCGACCCCGAGTTGGTGGCGGCGTTCACCCCCTTGGCGCACCCATTATTGACGAGCTACGGCACGATGAGCCGTCAGGATTTGAAAGCCGCCTTGCTGGCCGAGATAAACCGCTACTTCAAAGCGTAGACGCGCTGCCCGCGGTGCCGAAAGGATGGCTCAGAACAGCTCGATATCCGTTTCGTCTTCCCGGTGCAAGGTGACGCGATTCCGCCCCTGCTCCTTCGCGTTGTAGAGCGCGATATCCGAGTATTTGTAGATATCGCCGACATCCAGTTGGCGATCGGGAGGAATCACAATCAGCCCGATGGAGACCGTCACCCGGTAATCCGGAGCGTTCCCCGAATGCTCGATGGCACCATCGTACACCACCTGCCGCACCCTCTCAGCAAGCCGGAACGCCGTCGTGTCGTCGTTCACCCGATAGAGGGCGGCAAACTCCTCGCCCCCTAGGCGGAACACCGAATCCGACGGGCGGCGAAAAACGGCGCGCATCCCATCCACAATCGCCTTGATCACCCCATCCCCCGCCTGATGACCGTAGGTGTCGTTGTAACGCTTGAAGTGGTCGGCATCGACCATCATGAAGGCGAGCTGCATGCGGTCGCGCCTGGCGCGCGCTAGCTCCTTCGGCATGATCTGCTCGTAATAGCGGCGGTTGTAGGCGCGGGTGAGCGGGTCGGTGATGCTCAGCTTCTCCTGCTGCTTGAAATCGGTAATATCCTGATGCACCGCGATATAGCCGATGGTGTTACCGTCGTTATCCTTCACGGCGTTGATTTCGGTCATCACCCAGTAAAAATCGCCCCCCTTGGTGCGGTTTTTCAGCTCACCACGCCAGTAACCCCTCGTGGTAATCGACGACCACAGCCGGGCATAGACATCGTCCGCCATGCTGGGATGACGCAGGAGATGGTAATTGTGGCCGATCAGCTCCGAGGCGCGATAGCCGGAGAGGTCGCAAAAGGCTTGGCTCACGGCGACGATCACCCCATCGGGATCGGTAACCGAGGCGAGCAGGTGTTTGTCGATCGCCGTGGAGAGCGTGGAGGAGACGGCGTTAAACAGCGCCTCATATTCATCCCGTATGGCGCCGCACTGCAACAGATGCACATCCGCTCCGATCATAGAAGCTAAAATCTACCTTTCTCCTCGGTGAAGTAAACATCGAAAACGCTCATCCCGACTGGCGACAACCACGCGATGGCGGCAGCATCCGCCCCCTT
>WFMN01000027.1 GCA_015489095.1 Mariprofundaceae bacterium
AGCTAAGCCCGATGGACTTGGAGTCGCGCAACCGCTGGCAGGATTACTCACGCTGCAAGGATGATGACTTCGCAAGAAGTCATCATCGCGGCCACGGACGGCCACGCAAACCGAGCGCTTGCGCAAGCAAGTGCTTGGTTTGTAAGGGAAGTGAAAACCGCGTTTTTCGCTTCCCGTCAAGCAAAAAGTCCATGGACGGACTTTTTGCGATCTGCTCAAGGATGAGATGTTTTTCCACACCGATACCAAGCAGTCACCGTGGTTCGTGGTCGAGTCCGACGACAAAAAGCGCGCCCGTCTCAACTGCATCCGCCATCTGCTATCGATGATTCCCTACGAGGATTGTGTGCCGGCGGTGCGCGAACTGCCGCCACGCGCGCCGGAACGGCGCGGCTATGTCCGCCCGCCAATCAGTGAACAGACCTTCGTGCCCGATTGTTACTAGCGTTACGGTTCAGCGTAGTTCGCGCAGCACATCGGGATGCGCGACCGCTACCTTCAGGAGTGTGGCGGCAGCTCCTCTTGGCGTTCGGTTGCCCCGTTCCCACTCTTGCAGCGTGCGTTTGGAGACACCGATCAGTCGGGCAAATGTTGATTGCGAAAGTCCTGTGGCCAATCTCGCCTCGACGGCCTGCGAAACAGGAACATGATGTTCTCTAGCGGCATTGCCGGATTTCATCTGTTTGACGGATAGGAGTAGTTCGTTGCCGAGATCGCGGGACTCTTCCCATTGTTGATGTTTCATGATGTCAACTCCTCTTTCACTTGTCTGAGAATGTGGGCGGGGATGTTTTCTCGAACATTTTTTCCATAAATCAGCAACAACCATATTTTGCTTTCTTCGAGCATGTTGAAATAGACCACCCGAACCCCACCCCGTTTTCCTCGCCCGCGTATTCCCCAGCGTATCTTGCGAACGCCCCCGGAGTGCGGTACAACCTCGCCGGCGTCAGGGTTGTGGGCGATGAAGGTGACAAACGCGGCATGTTCGTCGGGACTCCAGTACTGCGCTGCCTGTTTGGAAAAAATCGGTGTCTCCGCAACGGTCAACATGCGCTGAATGTATGCTGGTCGGGTGTGGTGTCAATGTTTTAAGGGCGGTGTGACCAACTGCTGCAGTAGCGCGATGTGGTCGTCGTCGGCGTTCAGCGCCGGGATGTAGCGGAGCGCTTTTCCGCCTGCCGCTGTGAATCGTTCTGCATTTTCATGGGCGATTTCATCGAGGGTTTCTAGGCAGTCGCAGGAGAAGCCGGGGCAGATCACATCGACGGTGGCGCAGCCCCCGGCGGCGAGTTGCTCCAAGGTGTGGTCGGTGTAGGGGGTAAGCCACGGCTCGCGCCCCATGCGTGACTGGAAGGTGAGTTGCCAATCGTGGTTCCCCAGCTGGAGTTCGGCCGCCAGCAGGTCGGCCGTCCGCCGGCACTCTTCCGGGTAGGGGTCGCCGGCATCGGCGTAGCGCTGCGGGATGCCGTGGAAGGAGATCAGCAGCGTGTCCGCCCGCCCGTGCTGCTGCCAGTGGCGGCCAACCGATGCCGCCAGCGCGGCGATATAGGCGGGGTGATCGTGGTAGTCGCGGATAAAACGGTAGGCGGGCAGATCGCGCAGCTTGGCCATTGCGGCCGCCAGCGCATCGTGCACCGAGGCAGTGGTGGTGGCGGAGTATTGCGGGTACATCGGCAGGATCACCAGTTGTCGGCACCCCTGTTGCTGCAGATCGACAACGGTCTCCTCCATGGATGGATGGCCGTAACGCATGCAGATGGCTACCCGAAACCGGGCGCCCAGCCGCTGTTGCAGCGCCGCTTGTTGCTGCTTGGCGGTGACCATCAAGGGTGAGCCGTCACCGCGCCAGATACGGGCGTAGGCGGTGGCCGACCGCTTGGGGCGGATGGGGAGGATGATCCCGTAGAGCACGGGAAACCAGAGCCAGCGCGCCATCTCCACCACCCGGCGATCGGCGAGAAACTCCGCCAGATAGCGCCGCACCGCAGCCGGCGTGGGCGCTTCCGGTGTGCCGAGGTGCGCCAGCACCACGCCGACCGGGGGCGTTTCAGCCATCGAGGTGTTCCGCTAGCCAGCCTTCGATCAGGGCGCGCATCTCCGCCAACCGCTCGGCAGTGGGCGCCTCGAAACGGAGTACCAGCGAGGGCTGGGTGTTGGAGGCGCGGATCAGCCCCCAGCCGTCGTCGAAGGTGATGCGCATGCCGTCGATGTCGATGATGGTGTAACCCAGTGCGCGAAAATGGCGCTTGGCCTCCTCCACCAGCGCGAACTTGCGCGCATCGGGGCAATCGACGCGGATCTCCGGCGTGGTGACCGACTTTGGCACCCCGTCGAGCATGGCGGAGACGGGCTGCTCCTGTGCCGCGACCATCTCCAGCACCCGCGCGCCGGCATAGACGGCGTCATCGAAACCGAAGAAACGGTCGGCGAAGAAGATATGGCCGCTCATCTCGCCCGCCAGCTTGGCACCGGTCTCTTTCATCTTGGCCTTGATCGGCGAGTGACCGGTACGCCACATGATGCCGTTGCCGCCATGCGCCTTGATGTCGTCATACATGTGTTGCGAGCATTTGACCTCGGAGATGATGGTGGCGCAGTGGTTTTCCTTGAGTACCGCGCGTGCCAGCAGCAACAACAGCATGTCGCCAAAGATGATCTCGCCGCGCTCATCGACCACGCCGATGCGGTCGCCATCGCCGTCGAAGGCGATGCCGAGATCGGCGCCGGTGGCGCGTACCTCGGCCTGGATGTCGCGCATGTTGTCGGCGACGGTGGGGTCGGGGTGGTGGTTGGGGAAGGTGCCGTCGGGGTCACAGAATAGCTCGATTACCTCGCAGCCCAAGGCGCGGTAGATGGGGGCGGCAACCACCCCTGCCGGGCCGTTGCCGGCGTCGATCACCACCTTGAGCGGGCGGGCGAGTTGGATGTCGCCGCGCACAAAATCGCGGTAGGGGGTGTGGATGTCGGTTGATTGCACCGAGCCGGGTCGGGTAGCGGTGGTTTCCGGCTGTTGCATCAAGCGATAGAGCTGCTGGATACGCGCGCCGTGCATGCTCTCCTTGCCGATCATCATCTTGAAGCCGTTGTATTCACCGGGGTTATGGCTGGCGGTCACCATGATGCACCCTGCGCTCTCCATGGTGAAGACCGCAAAGTAGGCCAGCGGGGTGGAGACCATGCCGATATCGATGACATCGAAGCCGGCGGCGGTCAGCCCGTTGATGACCGCCTGCTGGTACGCCTCGCCGGTGAGGCGGACATCGCGCCCGACCACGATCGGCCGCCCCTCTCCCTCCGGTAGCAGTCTGGAGAAGGCGTTGCCCAGTTTGCGGGCGAAAGCGGCGTCGATGTCGCGCTCGGCGATGCCGCGGATATCGTACTCACGGAAGATGTGTGCGGGGATGGTGGGGTCGCTCATTAGGTCTCCTTCGGGGATTCGCTGACGCGAAGGCTAGGCGAAAGCGCCCCGCTTCGTCAGTATCGACCGCATGACGACGATGTGGGTAGCGGGTGTGGATGAGGTGGGGCGCGGTCCGCTGGCGGGGCCGGTGGTGGCGGCGGCGGTGATGTTGCGCGGGGATGATCCGATGTTGGGGCGCTATCGCGACTCCAAGAAGCTGTCGGCCGCGCGGAGAAGCCGCCTTTATCACCACTTGCGCCGCCATGCCGCCGCCCGCGCGGTGGCGCTTGCCACCGTGGAGGAGATCGACCGGCTCAATATCCTGCAGGCCACGCTGCTGGCGATGCAGCGCGCGGTGGCGCGGCTGCCGGTTACTCCCCACCGGGTACTGATCGATGGCAACGCGCTGCCGCAACTGACGCTGCCGGCGGAGACGGTGGTGGGGGGCGATGATGCCGTGCAGCAGATCGCGGCGGCATCCATCCTTGCCAAGGAGGTGCGCGATCGGCTGATGCGGCGGCTCCATCACCACTTTCCCGGCTACGATCTTCATCGCCACAAGGGGTATCCGACCCGCGCCCACCTCGATGCGCTGGCGCGATTGGGGGTGTCGCCGGTGCATCGGCGCAGTTTCGGCCCGGTTGCCCGGCTAATCGGTGCATCGGCTGATCCAGCCCGCTAGGATCCTCCGCTTTTTTGCAACAGGAGTAGATGAGCTTTATGCAACAGGAACCGATGACAACGGCGGGCGCCGAGGCGCTGCGTGCCGAATTGGCGTACCTCAAGGGAACCAAGCGGCGCGAGATTATCGCCGCCATTGAAGAGGCGCGGGCGCACGGCGACCTGTCGGAGAACGCCGAATACCACGCCGCCAAGGAGGATCAGGCCCACAACGAGGGGCGGATCGCGCTGCTGGAAGACAAACTGGCGCGGGCGCAGGTGATCGATCCGGCGTCGATCGTCTCTGACAAGGTGCTGTTTGGCGCCACCGTGACCCTGCTCGATGTGGAGAGCGACGCGGAACGGGTTTATCAGATCGTCGGTGTCGATGAGGCCGACATCAAACAGAACAAGATTTCGGTGACATCGCCGATCGCGCGCGCGCTGATCGGCCACGAGGAGGGCGATGAAGTCCGCTTTCGCGCCCCCGGTGGTGAGCGCGAGTATGAGATCGTGGCGGTGGAGTACCGGTAGTCGGGATGATGTTTTTTTCACCGCGGAGGTGCGGAGGGGGAAGCGCGTCATCCCGGCGCAGGCCGGGATCCATTGCGGGGCACGGTGTTGATGGGCTCGGCATGGTTGCCCGGCATCTCTCCGCTCCTCTGCGTCTCTGCGGTAAATTATTCACCGCGGAGGCGCGGAGTGGGAAGCGCGTCATATAATACGGGAGTGGCTAGCGATGGCAGATGTGCTAGACTGGGGCGGGGAGGAGAGACTGGCGTCAAAGGTTCAAACCTCTCGGGATGCAAGATCTCTCCTCGCCCCGATCGCTTGTAGCCACTTTGAACAGGTAATGCGAAAAAGCATCTTTAACCAATATGATAGGGCATCACAAGCGAACATTACCCCAGCAGGAGGTGCACAATGATAACGAAAAACATCAGAGAATGGAAATCGTTGGCTGGTTGCGCTGCGATTGGAGCCGATGTTTCCAAAGCGAAATTGAATATCGCCGGCATTGCTGGTGATGTCGCTTGGCAAGGAATATTGAAGAATGACGAGGAGGCGATGACCGAATTCTTTAACGCACTGAAAGATGGTGGTTTTGCTGGAACGATCATCTGTGAGGCAACGAGCCATTACCATATGCTGTTCGCGCTTCTCGCGTGCGAAGCAGGGTTGGATATTCGCGTGATCAATCCGCTGCTGTCCAGCAAGCATGCCAAAGGGCGTATCAGAAAAACCAAGACCGATGCGGTAGATGCGATCACCTTGGCAAGCATGGTGCTCACGGAACCGGAACTCCCGCCCACGCTGA
>WFMN01000028.1 GCA_015489095.1 Mariprofundaceae bacterium
AGCGCGCCATCTTCATGAAGGGGGCGGCGGCGAACAAGCTGCCGGAGGAGAAGGCGGAGCAGATCTTCGATTTGATGGAGAAGTTCGCCGGCTACGGGTTCAACAAGTCCCACTCCGCGGCCTACGCCCTGATCGCCTACCAGACCGCCTACCTGAAGGCCCATTTTCCGCAGGCGTTCATGGCGGCGACGCTCTCGTGCGACATGGGCAACAGCGACAAGGTGGCGCTGCTGGTCAACGACTGCAAGCGGATGGGGATTGCGATCCTTCCTCCCCACATCAACCACTCGGAGTGGGAGTTTATTCCCGAGGGGGAGGCGATCCGCTTCGGTCTCGGGGCGATCAAGGGGGTTGGCGAGGCGGCGGTTGCCGAGCTGGTGCGGCAGCGGCAGCGGGGGGGCGCTTATGCCAATCTGCAACAGTTGGTTTTCCGCTGCGACGACAAGCAGATCAACAAGCGGTTGCTGGAGGCGCTGATCAAGGCGGGGGCGACCGACGGGGTGCTGCCGCACATGCGGTCGGCGCTGGAGGGGATCAGCGAGGCGCTCGTCCATCTTAAATGGAAAAAGAAACACCACTCCGAGCGGCAGGGGTCGCTCTTTTCGCCGGGGAAGATCGAGGAGACGCCGCTGTTCGCGGAGTGTGACCCGTGGGGGCGGGGCGAATGCCTGCAACAGGAGAGGGAGGTGCTCGGTTTCTATCTAAGCGGCCACCCGCTTCAGGAGTATTTCAATCATATCGAGAGGATCGGGACGGGAACGCTGGACTGCTTCCCGCAGTTGGAGCACAAGCAGGATGTGGAGTTCGCGGTCGGGGTGAGCAGCGTGCGCGAGCATCGTGGCGGCAAGGGGACGATGGCCTTCGTGGTGGTGGAGGATCTGCACGCCTCGGTGGAGGCGGTGCTGTTTGCCCGCAGCTACGCCAACTATCGCGAGCTGCTGGCCAGCGACCAGCCGCTGCTGCTGGTGGGAAGGGCCGATTGCGACCCGGAACGGGAGAAGCGCTCGCTGCTGGTGGACGAACTCCACCCGCTGAAGGAGGTGCTGCCGCGGTTGGTCGCCAAGGTGACGATCCGAACCAGTACCATTCGCTGGGATCGGGAGACGATCACGAAAATCAAGGGGTGGGCGGAGGAGTTTCCCGGCGATACGCGGCTGTTATTGGCGGTCACGCTGCCCGATGGCAGCATTGCCCAGTTGCGTTGTTCGCTGGGGTTTCACTGGAACTATACCCTGCATCGGCGGTTTATCGATCTTTTTGGGGATGCGGTGCGGTGCGAGTGTCGGGCGTGGCAGCGCAAGCGTGCATCGCGCGCATCCCATTCAACGGAGGGCTGATTTTGGCCACATATCTTGAGTTTGAACGACCCATTGCCGAGCTGTCCATGCGGATCGAGGAGCTCTCTTGCCTCGCCCAAGATGGGGATGTTGATGTCAACAGCGAGATCGCCCAGTTGCAGAAAAAGCGCGATGAGCTGGTGGAGAAGACCTACGCCAAGGCATCGCGGGCGGAGGTGTGCCAGCTGTCGCGTCACCCCGACCGCCCCGGGTTTCTCGACTATATCCCGCTGATCTTCGATGACTTTCAGGAGTTGAAGGGGGATCGTGCTTTTGCCGACGACGGTGCCATTATCGGAGGATCTGCGGCGCTGGATGGAATCCGTGTGATGCTGGTCGGCCAGTACAAGGGACGCAGCACCAAAGAGAAGATCCAGCGCAACTTCGGCATGGCGCGGCCGGAGGGGTACCGCAAGGCGTTGCGGCTGTTTGCGATGGCGGAGCGCTTTTCGATGCCGGTGCTGACCTTTATCGACACCCCCGGTGCCTGGCCGGGGATCGATGCCGAAGAGCATGGGCAGAGCGAGGCGATTGCCCGCAACCTGATGGAGCTGGCGGTACTCAGGGTTCCGATCATCAGCACCGTGATCGGCGAGGGGGGATCGGGAGGCGCGCTGGCGATCGGCGTGGGCGATCGGTTGTTGATGCAGCGCTTCGCCACCTATTCGGTGATCTCACCGGAGGGGTGTGCCGCCATTTTGTGGCACGACCGCGCCTTCAGCCCGCAGGCGGCCGAGGCGTTGAAGCCGACCGCGGAGGATCTGCGTGAGCTGGGGATCAACGACGCCATCGTGCCGGAGCCGGCGTGTGGTGCCCACCGCGCCCCCAAGCAGGCGGCCTCGATGCTGAAATCGGCCCTGCGGTCGCATCTGGAACCGCTGTTGACCCTGCCGGTGGAGGAGCTGCTACGCCAACGCCAAGCGCGGCTGCGCAAAGTCGGCGTATTTGAGCAGGGGTAGCAAGGGTCGCGCGCAAAAACTCCGCCTGTGTCCGCGATGACAACTTCTTGCGAGATCGTGAAGCGTTGTCGAAACCGAAGTGAGAGTGTAGTCTCACTACCATGAAAGTAGAACTTGTAACCACATTAAAGCGTCAGGCGACAAAGATTATTGCGGATCTGCATGAGTCGAAAGAGCCGGTGTTGATAACAGCGCATGGCCAGCCGTCAGCCTATCTGATCGATGTCGAAGATTTTGAATTGATGCAAAGGCGAATGAATATCCTAGAAGGGATTGCACGGGGTGAAACGGCCGCTCAGGAAGGGCGCACATATACACAACGAGAGGCAAAAAAGGCATTAAACAAGTGGCTCAAATAATATGGACAGAGCCTGCATTATCAGATTTAAATGAAATAGCGGAGTATATAGCCATTGACAATGTCATCGCCGCGCAAGCCTTGGTTGCAAAAGTTTTCGATCAAGCCGAACGATTGCAATTATTCCCCAAATCAGGCCGTATCCCCCCGGAATTAGAAGGTAGTAGGTACAGAGAGATCATCGTTGACCCCTGTCGAGTTTTTTATAGGGTCGAAGAGGAAAAAATCTATATTTTGCATGTGATGCGCGGAGAAAGGCTCCTGCGTAATTATTTAATCGAAGCGCGCGCAAAAAATCCACGCTAACTTGCCGATAAACCAAGTGGAACAGACCCAAAGAGGTGGGGAAGAGCATCAACATGTTTTCTAAATCAGGTCGTAATCTTGTAGCTATCCCGATCTGCACATGGTTTGACGACTTCTTGCGCGGCCGTCATGCGTGATTTCTCCCGCCTGTTTGCGCAGGCGAAGTGGCGGCCGGCGACCGCCCCCAGAGCTTGGGTGCGCCACCGCAACGATGCGGGGGCGAATGGCCTCTGTTGGCATGTTCCCAGTGAAGGGTCACCGCGCATCAGCGTGATCGTGCCGACGGCGGATGCCGATCGCGGGGGGTATTTTTCCCAGTTGCTGGCGCAGCTTGGCCGGCAGCGCGAGCAGGCATTCGAGCTGATTGTCATCAAGGGGGATCGCCGGCAGGGGCGGGCGATCAACATCGCCGCCGATATGGCCAGCGCCCCCTATCTGCTGACGCTGGATGATGACTCCTCGCTGCCGGATAGCGACACCTTCGTCCGGCTGTTGGCGGTGATGGAGGCGCACTCCGATATCGGCATGGCTGGCGGCAACAACACCATCCCCGAAGATGCCTCCCCCTTTGTGCGGCGGGCGATGCGGGAGATCCCCCGCCGTAGCTGGACACCGGTGGAGCAGATCACCGATTCCGATCTCGCCGAGCACCCCTGCCTGATGATGCGGGCGGCGCTGTTTCGCAAGGTCGGCGGCGAGAACGAGGCGATTCCGCGCGGGCTCGACCCCTATCTGCGCAAGATGTTTCGCGATGCCGGCAGCAGGGTGGTGATCGCCCCCGGCGTGATCTACCACCACATGCCTCCCGAAACCTTCCGCAAATTGACGCGGCAGTTTTTTCGCAACGGTTTTCAGGCCGCCTACGCCAACATCCACTACCCGCAGTGGGTGATTGAGACGCCTGCCGAACATGGCGCGTTTGTGGAGCGGCTTCCCTTCTGGCGGCGGGCGCTGCGCTATCCGGGGCGCCTAGGCGGGGCGTTGCTGCGTGGTCACTGGCTCTGGTTCTGCTGCCAACTCTGTTATATCGCGGGCTTTATTAGCTGCAATCTGTCGCAGCAGCGGTAGGATTGGGGTAACTGTTCAGCTCATCCCATGGTTTGCCCGCTGGCTGCGTTGAACATGCTCATGTGCGAATAGCACACTGCGCTTTTTCGCCTTGCCATCGAACAAACCATCGGCGATCTGAAGAGTTACGGCATGGGGCTGAATGGTTAAGGGGATCTTTGAATCTGTGGGAGTATTGAAAAATGAGCATTAAATCCGATCGCTGGATTCGGAAGATGGCTACCGAGCAGGGGATGATCGATCCCTTCGTCGATGGTCAGGTCAAAAAGAACGACCGCGGGGAGGGGGTGATCTCCTATGGGCTCTCCTCCTACGGCTACGATGTGCGCTGCTCGGATGAGTTCAAGATCTTCACCAACATCAATTCGGCGACGGTCGATCCCAAGAACTTCTGTCCATCGTCGTTTGTCGATGTGCAGAACGATGTCTGCATCATCCCGCCGAACTCCTTCGCGCTGGCGCGGACAGTGGAATACCTGCGCATTCCGAGGCAGGTGTTGACCGTCTGCTTGGGCAAATCGACCTACGCCCGCTGCGGCATCATTGTCAATGTGACCCCGCTGGAGCCGGAGTGGGAGGGGCATGTGACGCTGGAGTTTTCCAACACCACGCCACTGCCCGCCCGCATCTACGCCAACGAAGGGGTGGCGCAGTTTCTCTTTTTTGAGTCGGACGAGGTGTGCGAGACCTCCTACAAGGATCGTGCCGGTAAGTATCAGGGGCAGACCGGCGTGACGGTTCCAAGGCTGTAGCGCGATGCGATTACACGATATTCTGCGTGGCGGCGCCCCGACAATCTCCTGTGAGTTTTTCCCCCCCAAGACCGATAAGGGTGAGGAGAACCTATGGCGCTGCCTGGGGGAGCTGACCGCGATTACGCCGGATTTTGTCTCTGTCACCTACGGCGCGGGAGGATCGACCCAGGAGCGCACCCGGCGCATCGTCAGCCGCATCCGTAAGCAGGGGGCGGTGCCGCCGATGGCGCACCTTACCTGCGTGGGTGCCAGCCGTGACGAGTTGGAACAGTTGCTGGATGACTACCGCCGCGAC
>WFMN01000029.1 GCA_015489095.1 Mariprofundaceae bacterium
AGCGGTTTCTATATCGCGCTGATGATTTTCGGCGCGGTCGAGGGCAACCTGTGGCTGCACAATCCGGAGGCGGTTCCGGCGGTACACCGCTTTTACGGTCCGGTCATCTCGGTGGCGGCCTCGGTGCTCGCCGTCGGCTTCTGGATCTATCTGGCCAATGTGCTGTTGACGCTGAAAGATATCTACCGCGCCGAACACAACGATTGAGTAACGATATCCAACGGCTGGAGTGCGGCTGCCCACCCCACTACCCGGAGTGGGACAACCGGGAGGTTGACCTCGGCGGCACGCTCATGCAGCAGACTTCGGTACCCTACTTCCTGCACATGCCGATCGGCTTCGAGGCCAAGCTGTTCCAACAGCACGACACCATTCAAAAGATGGAGCTGCATGAGCGCTGGCCGGGGTTTGTCTTGAGTCAGTCGGGGATGTTTCGCGGCCGCATTCTCTGCCCGCTGCGGGAGGAGCGCTCGCCGCTGCGCGACATCATCCGCCTGCCCAACCCGTTTCATCTCGCTTGCAGCGTCGTCCGCGGCGATGTCGGCCAGATCAAACCGACCGTGCGCGCCATGCAGTCCGCACTGCTCGACGCCGGCAAGATGCCGAAGGAGCTCTACCTCGCCTACCTCACCTGCCCGGTATGCCAAGAGCGGCGCGGCGGGATGCGCATCATGGTGCTGCGCCACTGGGAGCCGAGCAAGAAGCTGCAGGAGCGCATCCGCAAGCAGAACCGCTAGCCGCCCCCAGCGGCCGCCAGCCGCGCCTTGATCTGCAGCATATCGCGCCACCCCTCCACCTTCTGCTGCGGGCTGCGCAATAAAAAGGCGGGGTGGTAGGTGACATAGGCGGGAATCCCCCGCACCTCATGCCAGTGGTGACGCAGCACGGAGAGGGGTGCATCCCGCTCCAGCATGGCGCAGCTCGCCACCCTTCCCAACAGGCCGATTACCTTCGGCCGCACCATGGCGATCTGGGCATCGATAAAGTGACGACAGGCGGCGATCTCCTGCGGCTTGGGGTCGCGGTTGCGCGGCGGGCGGCACTTGATCACATTGATCACCAGCACCTGCTGGCGCGTCAGGCCGATCGCCGCCAGCATCTGGTTGAGCAGCCGCCCCGCGCGGCCGACAAACGGCTCCCCCTGCTGATCCTCATCGTGCCCGGGCGCCTCGCCGATCAGCAGCAGATCCGCCGCGCGATCGCCCGAACCAAACACCGTGCGTGTCCGCCCCGCGGCCAGATCGCAGGCGGTACAACCGGCAACCTGCAGCGCCAGCGCATCCCACTGCGCCTCGATATCCATCCCCGCCGGCGAAGCGGCGGCTACCTGCTCGGCAGCCGGGGGCGTGGCAACATCGCGCTCGGCGGCGGCAGGTGCAGCGGCCGCGGCGGCAACCGCCTCCGCCGTTACGCGGTCACACCCCACCGTTTCGAGGTAGTAGGCAACCGGATCATCCGCAGCCGAGCAGCGCATCAACCGCCGACGCGGAACCGAGATAGACCGGCACCCGCTGGTGGAGCGCTTCCGGCTCCACATCCAGCACCGACAAGGTCGGCGATGTCATCGCCTTGCCGCCGGCCTGCTGCACCAAGAAGCCCATCGGAATCGCCTCGTACAGCAGACGCAACTTGCCGTTGCGGTTCTTCTCATCCGCGGGATAGAGGAACACCCCCCCCTTTAGCAGGGTGCGGTGCATGTCGGCCACCATCGAGCCGACATAGCGCATGCCAAGCCCGGTCGCCTTTTTCATCGCGGCGAGCTTGTCGCCCATGCCATCCAACCACTTATCGGCGTTGCTCTCATTCACCGAGTAGTAGCCGCCGGTGGCGGGCACGCGGATATCGGGGTGGCTCAACTCGAAGCGCCCGTCGTTGGGGTGCCAGGTAAAGCCATCCACGCCGCTCCCCACCGAGCAGACCAGCATGGTCGCAGGTCCGTAGAGCACATAGCCCGCCGCCACCACGCTGTTGCCGGCGCAGAGGCAATCGGCCTCCACGGGTCTGCCGCCAGCGCCGTTTTTGCGGCGCACAACGGAGAAGATGGTTCCCACCGGGCCGTCGATATCGAGGTTGGATGAGCCATCCAGCGGATCGACCAGCACGATCCATTCGGCGTCGGCGTATTCATCGATCACCTGCAACGCCTCCTGCTCCTCGGAGCCGACGGCACAGACATGGCCGGTGGCGCGCATCTCCTCGAGAAAGATCTCGTCGGAGAGCAGGTCGATCTTCTGCTGCCGCTCGCCTTGGACATTCTCCGCCCCCGCCTCGCCGAGCGCGTCGCGAAACACCGCCCCGCGCAGCAGGTAGGAGATCTCAACGGCGGCGCGCCCGACCCCCTGAATAATCGGCATCATCGCCGCACCGTTCTCTCCTTTCGTGGCCAGCGTATTCAGCGTAACGGGCATGACAGACCTCCTGTGATAAGTGGCTTCGCGGCCATGGAGCGCCGCGCAACAAAAAAGGCCGCGAACCCTCGCGAGCTTCACGGCCTTGTTCCGATACGATCAAAGACATGGCGGAGCGGACGGGACTCGAACCCGCGACCTCCGGCGTGACAGGCCGGCATTCTAACCAACTGAACTACCGCTCCACGGTAGGCGCCACCATCGGTAGCAAATGGTGGGCGCTGCAGGGATCGAACCTGCGACCTACGGCTTGTAAGGCCGTTGCTCTCCCAGCTGAGCTAAGCGCCCATCAGCAGAAGAGCTTGGCGGACAAGCCCTTCGAGGGGTCGGTCGTCCCCTTAGTTCACCGCTGCTTTCAGCGCCTTGCCCGCCTTGAAACGGACACCCTTCGACGGACCGACATTGATCGTCTCGCCGGTGCGGGGGTTGCGCGCGGTGCGTGCGGCGCGCTCAGAAACGACAAACGAACCAAACCCCACCAAGGAGACCGATTCGCCATCAGCCAATGCGCCGGAGATCCCGCCGATCACCGCATCCACAGCCTTGGCCGCGTCCGACTTTGACAGGCCGCTCTCCGCGGCAACTGTATTCACCAAATCTGTTTTATTCATGGTTTTACCTCCCCATGCTGACTTTTCGTTACGCATCGACCCATCGGTTCCACAAGTCATCCTCCTGCAGCCATCCCCAGCGCCGACGGGGGCGAACTATAGGCATTCCGCCCCACCCTGTGTCAACCTTTTGTGGTGTTGGGGTGGAGCATGGCGAGCGGATCGAGCAGTTGATCCAGCCTGTTTTCCGGCAACACCCGCTGCTCGCGACAGAGCTGGCGCACCGTTTTTTTCTCCTCCAGCGCCTGTTTCGCCAAGGCGGACGCGCGATCGTACCCGATCTCGGGGGCAAGCGCGGTCACCATCGCCATGCTCCATTCCACCTGCTCGGCACAGCGCGCGCGGTTCGCCGTCATCCCCACCACACAGCGATCGGCGAACAACCGGCACCCATTCGCCAGTAAAATCTCTGATTCCAATAGGTTATGCGCGATCACCGGCAGCATCACATTGAGATCCAACAGCCCCGATGCACCGGCGATCCCCACCGTCACATCGTTGCCCATCACCTGCGCGCACACCATCGCCAGCGACTCCGCCATCACCGGGTTGACCTTGCCCGGCATGATGGACGACCCCGGCTGTACCGCCGGCACCTGAAGCTCGCCGATGCCGCACCGTGGCCCCGCGTTGAGCAGCCGCACATCGTTGGCCACCTTCATCAACGAGGCCGCCACCGCGCGCAGCTGACCCGACAGCTCCACCGCCGCATCCTGCGCCGCCTGCGCCTCGAAATGGTTGACAGCCTCAACAAACGCGATGCCGTAACGCGCCGACAGCTCCGCCGCCATCGCGGCGCCAAACCCCGCCGTGGTGTTCAACCCGGTACCGACCGCCGTGCCCCCCTGCGCCAATTCGCACAGCCGCGGCAGCACCGATCGCAGCCGCGCGCCAGCCAACTCCACCTGCCGCGCCCAGCCCGAGACCTCCTGGCCTAGGGTGATCGGCGTGGCATCCATCAGGTGGGTACGGCCGATCTTGATCACATCGGCGAACGATTCCGCCTTCTCCCGCAATGCCTGCTGCAGGTGTTCCAGCGCCGGCAAGAGGCGCCCGACCAACAGCTCCGCCGCCGACAGGTGGATCGCGGTGGGAATCACATCGTTGGAGGACTGCCCCATGTTGACATGGTCGTTGGGGTGCACCTCCACCTGCGGGAAGCGCTGCCGCGCATGGTGGGCGATCACCTCGTTGGCGTTCATGTTGGTGGAGGTACCGGAGCCGGTCTGGAAGATGTCGAGCACGAACTGGTCGTCCAACTCGCCGGCGATCACCGCGTCACACGCCGCGATAATCGCCTGCCGCCGCGCGTCATCCAGACGCCGGTTCACCACCGCCGCCGCCCGCTTAATCTCGCCCAGCGCGCGGATAAACTCGCGCCGAAAGCGGATGCCGGAGACCGGAAAGTTGGCCAACGCCCGCGCCGTCTGCGCCCCGTAGAGCGCGCTATCCGGCACCTCCATCTCACCCATCGAATCCCGTTCTTTACGCATCATCTTCCTCCTCTTGCACGCGGTTATGCGCATCCACCAGCAGCGTGGTGGGCACAAACCCCACCGCTTCGTGTTGCGGCATGGTGGCGTAGGCGCAGATAATCAGCAGATCGCCCACCGCCGCCAGCCTCGCCGCCGCGCCGTTGACCGAGATGGTGCCCGACCCCGCCTCCGCCGCGATGGCGTAGGTGGTAAAACGGGCTCCCGTGGTCACATTGTAGATCTGCAACTGCTCGAAGGGGAGAATCCCCGCCCGCGCCATCAGGTCGCGATCGATGGCACACGACCCCGCATATTCGAGCTCCGCCGCCGTCACCCGCACGCGGTGCAGCTTCGCCTTCAACATCGTTACCTGCATCACACCAACCCCACATTATCGATCAGCCGCACGCCATCCACCCGTACCGCGGCAAAAACACGACTACCCGCGGCCACCCGCGCCACCGGCCGCAGCGTGCCGCCATCGCGAATCTCCAAGTACTCCACCTCCAGCCCCGCCTCGTGCAGCACAGCCAGCGCCGAAGCCTCCAGCCGCCGGCAATCGCGCTCGCCCGCCGCCACCCGCCGCCGCATCGCCGACAGCGCCGCAAAGAGGGCGGCCGCCCGCGCCCTGCCCGCTTCACTCAGGTTGAGGTTGCGGCTGCTCATCGCCAGCCCGCTCGCCTCACGCGCGGTCGGCACCGCCACCACCCGCAGCGGGAAGTAGAGATCGCGCACCATGGCGCGGATCACCTGCAACTGCTGCCAATCCTTCTCGCCGAACAGCGCCACATCGGGGCGCAGCAGATGGAACAGAATCGCCACCACCGTCACCACGCCATCGAAATGGCCGGGTCGGCTGGCGCCGCAGAGGCAGTCGGTCAACGCGGGTACCACCACCAGCGACACCCGCGGCCCATCGGCGCCATAGAGGGTGTCGGGGGCAAAGAGCAGATCGACCCCCGCCTCGGCACACCGCCGCCTATCTTCCTCAAGCCGGCGCGGGTAGCGGTCAAAATCCTCTCCCGCCCCGAACTGACGCGGGTTGACATAGATCGAAACCACCACCGCATCGGCCTCGCGCCTCGCCTGTTCGATCAACGCCATGTGCCCGGCATGCAACGCCCCCATCGTCGCCACCAACGCCACCGTACCGGAGTGTCGCAGCGGCGCCATCGCCGCCTCCAGACCGCCTAGCTCGGTAACCACCCGCATCATGGAAACCGGTGCCGGCGCACATCGTCGCACCAGTGGCGGATGGCATCGTGCGCCGTCGCGCGCAGATCGCAGTAGGGGGGGGCAAAGGGGGGTTGATGCGCCGAGAGCCCCAACAGGTCGTGCCACACCAGCACCTGACCATCGCAACCGCCGCCGGCGCCGATGCCGATGGTGGGAATGGGCAGCGCCGCCGTCACCTCCCGCGCCAGTGATGCCGGGATCGACTCCAGCACCAGCGCCAGCGCGCCGGCCTCCGCCATCAGACGGGCATCTTCCCGCAACTGATCGGCAGCCGCGGCATCGGTGGCCTGCCGCCGATAATCGCCGAGTTGGTGGATCGATTGCGGCAGCAGACCGAGGTGCGCCACCACCGCGACGCCGCGCGCGGCGAGAAAGCGCACCGTCTCCACCATCACCGCGCCGCCCTCCAGCTTGACGGCGTCGCAGCCGCTCTGCTGCAGCAGCTGCACCGCACTGCCGTAAGCCTGCTCCGGCGACGATTGGTAACTGCCGCAGGGGAGATCCACCACCACCCACGCCCGCCGGCGCGCGCGCACCACCGCCGCCGCGTGGTGCTGCATCATCGCCAGCGTTACCGGCACGGTGGAGTCGAACCCCAGCATGGTCATCCCCAGCGAGTCGCCCACCAGCAGCAGATCGACCCCGGCATTTTCCGCGATCTCCGCCGATGGGGCGTCGTAGGCGGTCAAACAGCAGATCGGTACGCTATCGCGCTTGCGCCGGCGCAGCGTGGCGGCGGTAAACCGCGCCCCTTCCGTTATATCATTCATTCGCGTTCTCCCGTTTTGGCCCACCTGTTCCGGTGGTTACCGTCGGAATCCGTCAATCCGAACCCTAGCCGCGCAACCAGTCGCCGTCAGCGGTGAGGCGCAGAACCCGCTGCCTAGGATCCGCGCCATCGAGCGCCGCTTTCAGCTCCGCGACCGACCTGCCCAGCCGCGGATGGCGCCAGTCGGCGGCGATCTCCGCCAGTGGCGCCAGCACAAACATCCGCTCCGCCATGCGCGGATGGGGCAACAGTAACCTGGGGTCATCCGAGCAGCAGTCGCCATAGGCCAGCAGGTCGAGATCGAGCGTTCTCGCCCCCCAGCGCACCTCCCGCCGGCGCCCGAATGCATCCTCGATGGCGTGCAACCGGCGCAACAACTCCGCCGCCGGCAGGGTGGTGGCAACCGATAGCGCCGCATTGAGGTAGTCGGGCTGTTCGCCGGGGCCGATGGCGGCGGTGCGGTAGAGCGCAGAACCGGCAACCAGCGATGTCTGCGGCAGCCCCTCCACGGCACGGCGCGCGGCAACCATCGTCGCCGCCACATCGCCGATATTCCCCCCTAGGGCAATCAACGCTTCAGTGGTCACGGCGCCGTCGCACCGCTCCCCTGCTGCAGGTTGGCGATCACATCCCCCACCGTTTGCGGCGCGCGCTTGGCATCGGCCGGCGGTGACGGCTCGGCGACGGGCAGCCCCTTCGGCGCGGGCTTGGTGGCAACCGGCTCCACGGCGACCAGCAGCTGCCGCCACCACCGCTCGCCCGTCGCCACGCTCTCCTCCCACACGCCCGACCAGAGATCGCGGTAGATCAGCGCCAGCATCACCACCGTCAACGACCAGAACACCCACCGTGCCAGCCGCTGTTCGCGCGGGGTAGGCAGCGCCAACGCTAACCCCGCCGCAACACCCGATCCATCGCCGCCGAGAAGGCGTCGTAGGTGAATGGCTTGATCAACACCTCCAGCTTCCGCCCCTCGAAGCGGCTCAGCAGATCCTTGCTGTAGCCGGTGATGAACAGCACGCGCCGCGCCAGCTCCCCCTCCATGGCGTCGATCGCCTGAAAGATGTCGTCGCCCCCCATCCCCGGCATGCGCACATCGAGCAGCACCGCGTCGTAGTGGCGTTCGCTGTCGGAGAGGCGAAACAGCGCCTCCATCGGATCGTCCAGCGCCTCGACGGCACACGCGTCGCCCGCATCCTCGAAATAACTACGCACAAAGCCGTCGATCACCGACCGCACCTCCGGCTCATCATCGACAATCATCACCCTACGCATCGTCACCCCTCCTGCTCAATGTGCATATCGCGGCCACGGAGGCCGTCAAAAACCGCTCCTATACAGCCTGTAGGAGGGGAATCCTTTCCCCGAACCCGTCCGCGGCCGCGCAAACCGAGCGCTTGCGCAAGCAAGTGCTTGGTTTGTGAGCGCAATCAGCGCAACACCGGCTTAGCCACCGTGCCGCTGATCGCGTGCGGCTTGTTCCCCAGCAGCGCGCCCACCGTCGCCGCCAGCGGCCCCTTGCCCGCCCGCACCGTAATCGTGCCATCCAGCGGCCACTGCGGCAGCGGCACATCGGCCCGCGGATGGATCGTCCCCTTGCCCTCGACTTTGGCCACATCGCCACCATGCAACTTCCACGGCCACGCCTTATCGCCATCCCCCTTGAGCGTCAGGGTATAGCTGCCGAGCGGCGTGGGCTTTGCCCCCATCGCCGCCGTTGCCTGCCGCCAATCGCACCGCAGATCGGGCGCCTCCGGTTGCAGGGTGGCAAGAAGCAGTTGCATCCCGCCGTGACAGGCAATCGCTCCCCCCAGCTTCACCGGCATGGCCGGTAGCAGCGGCGTCACCATCGTCACCGGCAGCGTGAGGGTGAGCCCGCGAAGCGCCAGCCGGTCATCATCGCCCTGGGCAACATCGCCTTCCACCGCCGCCTGCCGCCAGCGCAGCGTTACCCGCGCCGCGGGGGTCAGCCGCAGCAGCGAAGGCCACACCGGCGCCAGATCAAGCCGATCGATCACCATCTGCGCCCCCCCAACGCGCACGCCATCCAGCGACACATGCGACAAACGAAGACGCCCCCCGACACGCTCCAGAGCGGCGGCGTGGATCCCATGGGTGGCCAAGCGCGGCAACAGTTGCCGCTTCAGCCAACGATCGCCATCCCAGCGCATGGCGCAGAAGAGCAGCAGCGCCACCACAAACAGCAGCACCAGCCGCCGCCAGGAGAGCGGCCGCCAGTCGTCGTTCGCGGTAAGCGGCGGCGTCCCCGCGCTCATTGCGCCAACACCATCCGCATATCCACCAGCGCCGGCTGCTTGGTAGCCTGCAATTTCACCTGATCGATCACCAGCCCGTGGCTGGTCACCCCGTCGATAAAGCGCACCACCTTGGCAAAGGGGGCGCGCTTGATCTGCAGCAGCAGCTTCTGATGGCCGGAGAGGTCGGTCTGCGGCTTGATCCGAGTCATGAAACGGCGCACCGCGTGGCTGCGCGCCAGCTTCTCCACCTCGGCCAGCACATTGGTTGGCACAGGCATCGCCTTCGCCTGCTGCAGCCGATCCGCCAGTCGGTTGGCGGTATGGAGCTGCTGCTGCAACAGCGCCAGCCGCGACCGGGCGGCGTCACGCTGATCCACCACCGGCAACAGCATGCCGAACACCACCACCATCAACGGCACCAGCACCGCCGCCGCCATCAGCAACCGCTGCTCCCGCGGCTGCAGATCGAGGTAATAGGGCACCGCCTTGTCGTACCACAAATCGCGCACGCGCCCCAGCAGCGGCCGCAGCGAGGTCATGACCAGCGCATCCTGAAACCGACGCTCGCCTTGCGCAGGTCGGTGTCTTCGATCGTCACCTTGTGCCCCACCCGCTTCTGCAGCAGGTCATGCACCCGGTTCAATGTCTCCAGATCGGGCACGCTGCCGCGCAGCCGCACCACCCCGTCCTCCAGACGCAGCGCCCGCATCGTCCACGGCACCTGTCGATAGACCGCCGCCACCAGCGCCAACTGGCGCAGCAACCGCTGCCGATCGCTCCCGCCGCCCACCGATTCGGCCGCCTGTTGTAGCTGCGCCAACGGATCGAGCATCACCGCCTGATCGGGCAACCCGCGATGAAACGCCGCGGCGATCTGCGCCTCCACCGCCGCCGACCGCGCCTGCAGATCGGCGATCGTCCACTGCTGCTGGCCGTACCACACCAAGAGCGCCAGCGCCGCCAATGCCGCCGGGCGCCGCCACGACCGCCACTCCGCCAACCCCGCCGCCGTCGCCGACCAGCGTCCGTGGCGGAAATTGAGCCCGCCATCACCCGCCAGCGCCGCATCCACATTGCTCTCCAGCCGCGCAGGGAGGGTCGATTCCACCTGCCCGTTCCATGCCTCGCCGCCGGTCTCGCGCACCCACGCCGCGCGCAGCTCCTCGTCCAGCCGACCCACAACCGCGCCGTCACGCCACCCCATGCTGCGCAGCGAGCGCAGCAGTTGCATCATCAGCGCGGAATCATCCCCCTCCGGCAGGCGGTTCAAACGGCGCATCCCGAGCCAGCAGCCGCCACGGTAACAGCCGAAAAAGAGCCCGTCGGCGTCGGCATCGACCACCGCAAGCGGAGCCTCCTCCCCGCCTGTCACCCCATCCAGCCAACGCTGCAGACGCACCCAACCATCCACCGTCACCACCGGCGCATGCGACCATACCGGATGGGCGGCAATCTGCTGCTGCATCGCGCGCGGCATCGCCACCACCACGCCGGAACAGCCTCCCTCCAGCCGATCCACCCGCCAGGCCAGCCACCACGCCTCGGCGTCGATTCCCGCCTGCTCCTCAAGCTCCTGCGCCAGCACATCGCCATCGACAAAACGGGGATGCGACAGCGGCAGCGTCACCGCGCGCAACAGCAGCAGCTCCATCGGCACCATCACCATGCGCGGCGCGGCAAATGGCGCGCCACCCTCCGCCAATGGCGGCACGCCATCGACCAGCTCCAGCGCCTCCACCCGCCGACGCTGGCCGGTTTCGCGCGCCAGCACCACGGAGCCTGACGGATCCCATGAAACAACCATGCTCCGAATGGTAACGCCATCCTTCGCAATCGCACTGCCGATGATTCGCCCAGCCCACGACGGGCGGCTACTGTTCGCCCATGGTTCTGGATCGCTACATCGTGCGTCTGTGGTGGCAGCCCTTCATCGGCTCGCTCCTGCTGGCCACGGCGGTGCTGCTGTTGGGACGGGTGCTGAAACTGCTCGGACTCTTCTCCGCCAAGGAGGTTGAGTGGTCGATCATGGGCACCATGCTGCTCGCCATCACCCCCTACTTTCTGGAGCTGACGCTGCCCATCGCCTTCCTGTTCGCCGCCCAGCATCTGCTGATCCGCCTGCAGCAGGACAACGAACTCGACGCGTTGCAGGCGGCGGGCATCAGCCATCTGCGGCTGATGCGGCCGCTGTTCGCGCTCGCGGCGGTGCTGTGGCTGCTGCTGAGCTGGACGGCGCTGCAGTGGATGCCGCAGGGGCAGAAGATGTTTCAGGTGCTGATGGTGGCGATCACCAAGCTGAAAGCGGCGCCGCAGTTTCAACCGCAGCGGATCGACCAATCGCTCGACAATATCACCATCTACATCAAGGGGAGGGATGCGCACGGCACCATGCACGGCCTGCTGCTGGAGGATCATCGCTACAAGGTGCCGGTGATCTACCTGGCGCAGTCGGCCGAACTGACCCGCGACGGCAGCAAATTGGTCTTCACCCTCCACCACGGCACGCGGCTGGAGGGGAGCGGCGATACCCTGCGTACTATCCGCTTCGCCCGTTACCAGGTTGCCGAAGAGGCCGAGGCGATGGGGCTGCTCAAGCTGCCAAAGTGGGGCAACCGCGCCTTTGAAATGGGGTTCTCCGAGCTATGGCACACCATTGCCCGCCAGCCGAACCGTCCCGATCTGGTGGCGGAGCTCCACCGGCGGCTGATCCTGCCCACCACCATCCTGATCCTGGCGATCTTCGCCCTCCCGCTCTCCATCCAGCCCAAGCGCTCCGGCAAGGCCGCCCCCTACGGGCTCGGTATCGCCCTGATCCTCCTTCTCTACAACACCCAGATCATCTTGCATCAACAGGTGCTCAACGGTCGGGTCGGCCCGTGGGCGATGTGGCTGGGACAGGGGCTGTTTCTGGTGCTCGCCTGCTGGCTGTTCCAGCGGGTAAGCAGCGGCAGGCTCCCTAACGCGATGCGCTGGCTGGAGAGCGGACTGGGCAGCCTGCAACTCCGCGCCCGGGAGCGGCTACGCAAACGGTGGTAGCGGCTCTGTAGATCATGGCGGCAACGGCGTTACCGATCAGGCGCGTTACCGGTGGTGCATCATGTGCTCGCGCAGGATGCTGTCGATTTTACCCTGCCACCCCTTTCCTAGGGAGCGAAAATACGCCAGAACATCGGGCGACAAACGAATGCTGATAGGCTGCTTGGTCAACTCGCTTTTCGGCCGGCCACGACGCACCATACGCAACCCTTTCGCCCCGAGAGGAGCCGCGTCGGGGTCGTCGGCAACAGCGCGGGCGATCTCCGCATCCGTCAGATGATCAACTCGCTTCCAGTCCGTGCGGCCAGTGGTTTTATCCATATCGTCTCTCCTCTCGGGCGTTGGCTTTTCGCATGCTGATAATGCGGGTTCTACCGTCTCGCTCTGTATAAACCACAGCTATCAATCGGTGATTGATATATCCGTAAGCAACCCATCGCTGTTCACCGTAATCTCTTCGGGTGTCCTCGAAAATCCACGCATTATCCCAATCAAAATATTCGATATCCGGGAAGTCAATGCCGTGTCGATCAAGGTTGCTCTGACGCTTCGTCTCATCCCATTCATACGGCATTTGACGCTACTGTATATACAAAAAAGAATGATGTCAAGGGAACGATGTGCTCCACACATGCGGATCTTAGAGGCGAAAAATCGTTTGAAGCCCGCACCCAACAGGGCAACACGAAGGTTACCCGATGGTTAGTGGGTGGTGGCGGGAACCGCCTGGATATCGGCGAGCAGGGCGGGCAGGTAGCCCACCGGTTGATCAAAGCCATCCGGCAGCCGCTGCAAGGCGTGACGCAACACGCAGTCCATATCCTTCACCTGATGGATCGTTAGCCCTTCACGCACCGACTCCGGCACCTCTTTGAGATCGTTGCCATTCTCCTCCGGGATCAACGCCACCTTGAGCTGCCCGCGCTGCGCCGCCAACAGCTTCTCCTTCAAGCCACCGATCGGCAGCGCCGCCCCGCGCAGGTTGATCTCGCCGGTCATGCAAACCGTGCGCCGCACCGGAATGCCGGTCAACGCCGACACCATGGAGGTAGCCATCGCCAGTCCGGCGGAGGGACCATCCTTCGGCACCGCCCCCTCCGGCACATGGACATGGATATCGACCTTGTGGTGAAAGTCGGGCTTCAGCCCCAGTTGCTGCGCCCGTGAGCGCACATAGGTCAACGCCGCCTGCACCGACTCCTGCATCACATCGCCCAACTGGCCGGTGACGGTCAGCTTCCCCTTGCCGGGGGTGAGCGCCGTTTCGATCTGCAGCAGCTCGCCTCCCACCTCGGTCCACGCCAATCCGGTAACCACCCCGATCTGATCGGAGGCCTCGGCAAGGCCGTGACGATACTTGCGCACGCCGAGGTACTCCTCCAGCAGGTCGGGGGTGATGGTAACGGGCTGGGCGAAGTTCGACTGCACCAGCTCGCGCGCCGCCCGCCGCATCAGCTTGCCGATACAGCGGTTGAGCCCGCGCACCCCCGCCTCACTGGTGTAGTAGCGGATGATCTCCGGCAGCGCCTCCTCGGCGATGCGGCAATCCGCCCCCTTCAGCCCATGCCCCTTCAACTGACGCCCGATCAGGTGGCGGCGGGCGATCTCCAGCTTCTCCTGCTCGGTATAGCCGGAGATACGGATGATCTCCATGCGATCACGCAGCGCCAGCGGGATGTTCATGCTGTTGGCGGTGGTGATAAACAGCACCTCCGAGAGGTCGAAATCGACCTCCAGAAAGTGGTCGACAAAGGTGTGGTTCTGCTCGGGATCGAGCACCTCCAGCAGTGCGGACGCGGGATCGCCGCGAAAATCGGCGCCCAGCTTGTCGATCTCGTCGAGCAGGATCACCGGATTGCGCGTCCCCGCCTTTTTCATCGCCTGAATCACCTTGCCCGGCAGCGCGCCGATGTAGGTGCGGCGATGACCGCGAATCTCCGCCTCGTCGCGCACGCCGCCTAGGCTGATGCGGACGAACTCCCGTTTGGTCGCCTTGGCGATGGAGCGACCGAGCGAGGTTTTGCCCACCCCCGGCGGGCCGACGAAACAGAGGATCGACCCCTTCGGCCGCTTCACCAGTTGCAGCACCGCCAGCTGCTCTAGGATGCGTTCTTTCACCTTCTCCAGCCCGAAATGGTCGCCGTCAAGCACCTGCTCGGCGCGCGCAAGGTCGCGGCTGACACGGCTGCGCTTCTTCCACGGCAGCTCCACCAGCCACTCCAGATAGGTGCGCACCACCGTCGCCTCGGCGCTCATGCCCGGCATCATCTCCAGCCGCCGCAGCTCCGTCTCCGCCTTGGCTCTCGCCTCCTTGCTCATGCCGGAGCCATCGATCATCGCCCGCAGCCGGTCGATCTCCGCCTCTTCCCCCTGATCCAGCTCCTTGCGAATCGCCTGCAACTGCTCGGTGAGGTAGTACTCGCGCTGCCGCTTCTCCATCTGCCCCTTGACGCGCGAGCGGATGCGCTTATCGACCTCGATCAGCTCCATCTGCTGCTCCAGCAGGCCGTACATATACTCCAAGCGCACCACGATCCCCGGCAGCTCCAGCAGCTCCTGGCGCGCCGCAAGCTTTAGGTTGAGATGCGAGGCGATGGTGTAGGCCAGCCGATCCATCTGCTCGATGCCGTGGATCGCGACCGACACCTCCTTGGGGATGTTGCCGTTGAGCTTGGCGTAGGCGTCGAAGCGCTGCAACACCAGCTCCGCCGCCTGCTCCACCTCGCGGGAAGACTCGGTGGGAACCGCCATCCGCCTGCAGCGCGCCCGCATCATCAGACCGTCATCGTAGAGGCGCTCCACCTCGACCCGATCGCCCCCCTCCACCAGCACCTTGACCGTGCCATCGGGCAGTCGCAGCAGTTGCAGCACCACGCCCAGGGTGCCGACGGCAAACATCTCCTCGGGCGCGGGATCCTCCTGATCGGGACTGCGCTGCGCCAACAGCACCACCGGCCGACCGGACTGCATCGCCGACTCCAGCGCCCGAATGGAGCGGTCACGCCCGATAAAGAGCGGCACCACCATCTGCGGATAGATCACCAGATCGCGCAGCGGCAGCACCGCCACGCCCGTCATCAACTCCGCCCCATTGCCCATCAAGCCGCCGCCTCCTCTTCGGCGTAGAGATAGAGCGGCTCCGCCCCCTGATTGATCACCTCGGCGCTGATCACACACTTCGTCACGCCGGTCATGCCCGGCACCTCGTACATGACATCCAGCATCACCGACTCGAGGATCGCCCGCAGGCCGCGCGCGCCGGTTTTGCGCTCGACCGCCTTTTTGGCGATCGCCTCCAGCGCGTCGTCGCTGAAGCAGAGCTCGACCCCGTCGTACTCCAGCAGGGCGCGGTACTGCTTGGTGAGCGCGTTCTTCGGCTCCACCAGAATCCGCAGCAGTGCCGCCTGATCCAACTGATGCAGCGCCGCCACCGCCGGCATCCGCCCCACCAGCTCGGGGATCAGCCCGAACTTGACCAGATCGTCCGGCTCCACCTCGGCCAGCACGGCGCCGATATCGGTCTCCTCTTCGCTGCGCACCTCGGCGCCGAAGCCGATGGATCGGGTCTTGCCGCGCGCCTCGATGATCTTCTCCAGCCCGTCAAAGGCGCCGCCTAGGATGAAGAGGACATTGGTGGTATCGACATGCAACAGCTCCTGTTGCGGGTGCTTGCGCCCCCCCTGCGGCGGGATCGAGGCGATGGTACCCTCGATCAGCTTGAGCAGCGCCTGCTGCACCCCCTCGCCCGACACATCGCGGGTCAGCGAGGCCGACTCCCCCTTGCGCGCCAGCTTGTCGATCTCGTCGATATAGACGATACCCCGCTGCGCCTTCTCCACATCGTGATCCGCCGCCTGCACCAGCTTGACGATGATGTTTTCGACATCGTCGCCGACATAGCCCGCTTCCGTCAGGGTGGTGGCATCGGCCATCACAAACGGCACCTCGAAGATCTTGGCCAGCGTCTGCGCCAGCAGCGTCTTGCCGCAACCGGTCGGCCCCAGCAGCAGCACATTGCTCTTGGCCAGCTCCACCTCGCTGTCCTCAAGATGGGCGATGCGCTTGTAGTGGTTATAGACCGCCACCGACAACAGCCGCTTGGCGCTCTCCTGCCCGATCACATAGTCGTCCAGATGCTGCTTGATGGTGGCGGGACGCGGCAGACCGTCATCCTGCCGCTTCGCCCCTCGCCCGCCGGCCGCTTTCGCCTGCGACTCCTTCTCTTCGAGAATCAGCTCGTTGCAGAGATCGACACACTCATTGCAGATATAGACCGTAGGCCCGGCGATCAGCTTGACCACCTCGTGCTGACTCTTGCCGCAAAACGAGCAATACATGGTAGTCTCTTTACTTCCGGCCATGCGCGCACCTCCGCGTTCCGTTGATTGGCACGGCCATCCGCGGCCGCGATGCCACCTGCGCCATCGTCACTCCTTCCCATCCTTGTCGTCCGGACGGCGGTCGATCACCCGGTCGATCAGGCCATAGCTGCACGCCTCTTCCGCCGTCAAAAAGTAGTCACGCTCGACATCGTTAGCGATCTTCTTCACCGTCTTGCCGGTGTGCGCCGCCAGCAGCTTGTTGAGGCGGTTTTTCAGCTTGATGATCTCCCGGGCGTGGATCTCGATGTCGGTCGCCTGCCCCTGAAACCCGCCCAGCGGCTGGTGGATCATCACCCGCGCGTTGGGAAGCGCAAACCGCTTGCCCGCCGTTCCCGCCGCCAGCAGCACCGCCCCCATGCTCGCCGCCTGTCCAACGCAGAGGGTGGAGACATCGCAGCGGATATACTGCATGGTGTCGTAGATCGCCATCCCCGCCGACACCAGCCCGCCGGGGCTGTTGACATAGATGAAGATATCCTTGTCCGGCCCCTCCGATTCCAGAAAGAGCAGCTGGGCGATCACCAGATTGGCCATGTGGTCGTCCACCTGGCCACTAAGAAAGATGATGCGCTCCTTGAGCAGGCGGGAGAAGATGTCGTAGGAGCGCTCACCACGCGAGGTGCGCTCCACCACCATCGGCACAAGATTCATCGCCTACTCCTCCTCTGCGTCCGCGCTCTCCGCGGTCTCTTCCTCGGCAGCCTCCCGCATCGCGTCTTGGGCATCCTGCCAGTCGGAGAGCGTCTGTGCATCGACCGTCACCTTCATCTGTGACAGGGCGTAATCGATGCAGGCGCGTTCAATCAGGTTATCCTCGATCTGCTCCATCTGCTGTTTGTTGTTCTTCAAGTTCGCCAGCGCCGCCGCCCGCTCCGCTTCGGGGTACTCCTCCACCATGCGCGCCAGCTCCGCCTGCAGGTCGGCATCCTCCACCTTGATATCCGCCGCATCCATCAGCGAACGCATCACCACACCGCCGCCCAGCGCCGTAATCGCCCGCTCACGCATCTTCTGCTTCATCTCGTCGTCAAAAAACTCCTCATCCAGCGGCATCCCTTGGCGCTTTAGCTGCTGACGCAACTGCTGCACGCTGGCGCGGATCTGCTCCTGAATCAGCGCCTCCGGCAGCTCCGGCTGTCCCTGCGCCAACACCGCCGCCACCACCGCATCGCGATTGACCTCACCCTCGATCCGTCTCGCCTCCGCCTCCAGCCGCTTGCGCACATCGGCGCGAATAGCCTCCGCCGAATCGAAGCCGATCTGCTCGGCCAGCTGCTCCTCGTTTTCCAGCGTCTCTGGGCGACCAACCCGGTGCACCGTCACCGCGAACTCCGCCTCCTTGCCCGCCAGATGGGGGGCGCTGTAGTCGTCGGGGAAGCGGACATGGAGCGTGACATCGTCACCCGCCTTCACGCCGATCAACTGCTCCTCAAAGCCAGGGATGAAACGGCCTTCGCCCAGCACCAGCTTCACATCTTCCGCGCTGCCACCCTCGAACTTCGCGCCGTCGATCGAACCGACGAAGTCGATCACCAGCTCGTCGTCCTCCTGCGCCGCGCGGTCGTCGTCGGCCACGAAGCGGCAGTTGTTCTTCATCATGCGATCGACCACATCCTGAATATCCGACTCCTCCACGCTGAGCTCCAGCTTCTCCACCTCGGTCGCCGGCAGATCCAGCGCCACCGTGGGCCAAGTGGTCACCTTCAGGGTAAAGGCGAAGTCGGAATCGGGGGTGGCCGCCGGAAAACCGAGCTCCGGCTGCACGGCGGGCGAAAGCCCCGACTGCTCGATCGCCGTCGCGTAGTGGGTGCGAACCAGCTCCTCGGTCACCTGCTGATGCAGCTCGACGGCAAACTGCTTCTTGATCACATTGATCGGGGTCTTTCCGGGGCGAAACCCCGGCAGGCGCGCCCGCTGACGAAACTGCGCCAGCTTCTCGTTAAAGATGCGATCATACTCGGCCTGCGGCAGCGTCGCCCGCACCTCGTGCTCATGGGCACCGAGCTGTTTCACTTCTGTTTGAATCATCACCGAACTCCTTCATGGAAGTATAAATTGTTAGGATTACTTGCGACGCGGCCGTCAACCGCAGGGCTTAGCACCGCAGGGAAAAGCGCCGTTCTCTCAAGATAAGCGGCGCAGGCTACCAGCTCCGGCAGGGATCGAACAGCTTGCAAAACCGGAGCGGCACGATTGCATTGCGCCGATGACAACCCAAACCAACCCTCCAATCCGCGTGCTTTTTCTCTGCACCGGCAACTCCTGCCGATCACAAATGGCCGAAGGGTGGCTGCGCCACTTGGGCGGCGACCGCTTCGAACCCTTCTCCGCCGGCATCGAGGCGCACGGCAAAAACCGGCGCGCCATCGCCGTCATGCAGGAGGCGGGTGTCGATATCTCCGCGCAGGAGTCCGAGGTGCTCGACCCCGCGCTGCTACCGACACTCGACCTGCTGATCACGGTGTGCGGCCACGCCGATGCCCACTGCCCGGTCGTTCCTACCGCTTGCCGCAAGGAGCACTGGCCGTTTGACGATCCCGCCAAGGCAACCGGCAGCGAGGAGGAGATCATGGCGGCGTTCCGCGCCACCCGCGACCAGATCCGCGCGCGCGTGGCCCAATTGGTCGCACAGCGCGGCTAACTACAACGACTTCAGTTTCCGCACCGCCAGCACCGCCTCCACCAGCACCCACCCCGCCAGCACAAAGATCACCCCGCCGGTCACGGCAACCGTCAGTTGGTGGTGGTGGAGCGCCTTGATGATCCCCATCACCATGCCAGAGATGGTGGCGCCCAGCACCAGCAGCATCGGCAGCATGGTGTAGAGGTACGGCTTCTTGTTGCGATAGAGCCAGATGGTCACCGTCAGCAGCGTCAATCCCGCCAGGATCTGGTTGGTGGTGCCGAACAGCGTCCACAAAAAGAGGCCGGCCGGCTTGCCATCGACGCGGAAAAAGGCGAAAAACCCGATCGCCGCCACCGCCAGTGCCGTGGCCACATAGCGGTTCTCCAGCAGCTTGATCCCAACGGTCGCACCGATCTCCTGCATATTAAATCGCAGCAGCCGCGCGCCGGTATCGACGCTGGTCATGGCAAAACCGACCACCACCACGCTGATAAACGCCGCCGCGAAATCATACGGCAGGCCGAGCTGATGGATAAAGTTGGCGTTGCCCTGGATGAACACCCCCAGCTTCTGGTGCAGCCCCACCGCCTTGTCCCACGAGCCGTAGAACGCCTCCCAATCGGCGCGGGAGGCAAACGCGCCGGCGGTGGTGGCCAGCACCGCCAACAGCGCCAGCAGCGACTCGCCGATCATGCCGCCGTAGCCGATCAGCGGCGCATCTGTTTCGCGATCGAGCTGCTTGGCCGAGGTGCCGGAGGCGACCAAGCCATGAAAGCCGGAGACCGCGCCGCAGGCGATGACGATAAAGAGGAACGGCATCATCGGCGGCGCCCCCACCGGGTGGGGATTGATGGCCGGCGCCGCCCACTGCGGATCGAGCACAAAGAAGCCGATCAGCATGGCGAACAGCGCCAGATAGAGCAGCAGCGAGTTGAGAAAATCGCGCGGCTGCAGCAGCAGCCACACCGGCAGCACGATGGCGATGTAGGCGTAGATCAACAGCGACCAGCTCCAGCCCGCCGCCGATACCCCGGTGATCGGCATCCCCAGCCCCCACCAGGTGGTCAGCAGCATGGCGACAAAGCCTGCGCCGATTAGCGGCCACAGCGGCGCGTGCTTCTTATAGACCAGAAAGCCGATCACCATCGCGATCAGCATCAGCGAATAGGTGGGAAAGACCGCTTCGGGATGGGAAGTGGCGGGAATGTGCGCGCCGTCGGGGGCGGCAAACAGCCCGGAGATCACCAGCACGAAGACCCCCATCGCCAGCGCCACCAAAAAGAAGATCACCAGCAGAAAGAGCAGCCGGGTGCGGGGTGAGATCACTGTTTTTGCGATCGACCCCACACTCTCTCCCCGATGGCGCACCGACAGCACCAGCGCGGAGAAGTCGTGTACCGCCCCCACCAGCAGGGTGCCGAACACCACCCAGCAGAGCGCCGGTACCCAGCCCCAAATGACGGCGATCGCCGGCCCCAACATCGGCGCCAGCCCGGCGATCGAGGCGAAATGGTGGCCGAACAGCACGAACTTGTTGGTCGGCATGTAATCGACATCGTCGCGCAGCTGGTGGGCGGGGGTGGGGGTTGCGTTATCCAGCCCGAACACACGCCGACCAAGCACCCCTTTGGCGTAAAGGTGGAAAAAGAGCAGATAACAGCAGAGTACCAGCA
>WFMN01000030.1 GCA_015489095.1 Mariprofundaceae bacterium
GCCGGGGAGTTGCTGGCGGTGGATTTTGGTGGTGGTGCTGATGTTGACCACCGACTGGCTCTGGGTTGCCGCCAGATCGGCGAAGCTGTCGGGTCGCGCTTGGGCGTTGGCTTGCGGCGCTGCCGCCAGCAGCAGCGCGCTGGTCAGCAGCAGGGTGTGGATCTGTCGCATCGTTCTCAATTCAACCTCCGTTGGTCTGTATTCGGTTCGTCAGGAACAGCGTGAATGCTCCTTGCGTAGAGATGAAGCCATCATGAATGAGTAGATCGCAAAAAGTCCGTCCGTGGACTTTTTGCTTGACGGAAGGCGAAAATTGCGATTTTCACCTTCCTTACAAATCAACGACTTGCTACGCAAGGCATTGATTTGCGCGGCCATCCGTGGCCGCGATGCCGACTTCTTGCGAAGTCGTCATGAATGAGCAGATCGCAACAAGTCCGTCCGTGGCGATTCGCGGTTGGGAAACCGCTCCTACAGTACAGCCCGTAGGAGGGGAATCCTTTCCCCGAACCCGTGCTTTTGCGATCTCATCATGCACCATGTTTCATGTGGCGTTGGTGATCGTCAGCGCATGCGGGTTGCAGATGCGCACCATCGACACCATCTGCGCCGGTTGCGCGTGGCGTGCCAGCCACCACGCCGATGCGACGCCGATCGCTCCGCCGAGCAGAAACCCTACATCCGGCGATGCGCCGAACCAAGCGGCCGCCGCGCGCAGCAGCAGTCCAGCGATGAAAAAGGCCAGCAGCGGCAGGCCGTAGAGCAGCAGCGAGGCGATCAGCAGATGACGGTCGGGCACCTCTACCTCCACCATGTCGCCCGTTTTGGCGCCCAGCGTGTTGACGGTGCGCAGTTGCAGCGCGCGGGTGACCCACGACCCCATGGTGCCGCACGAGGCGCGGCCGGCACAGGAGCCGCAGGCCGATTTTTTCACCCCTTGCAGCAGCGCGTGGCGGCCGTCGATGGCGATTACCTCAAGCTGCGCGCGCATCGCGGACACCTCCGGATCATAGCCAACCCTGTTCGCGGAACGAGACCACCCTTGTTCCGGCGACAATGAAATGGTCGAGCAACTGGATCTCCAGCGGGCTGGCCGCCTCCCTGATGCGGTGGGTGAGGGCGAGATCGGCCTCGCTCGCCTGGGTGCTGCCGGCCGGATGGTTGTGAAACAGCACCATCGCCTTGGCATCCAGCTCCAGCGCCCGCTTGAGCAGGTTGCGCGGATAGACCGCCGCCCGATCCACCGTCCCTTCAAACAGAATCTCACCCGCCAGCGGGTGGTGGCCATGGTCGGTGAAGATGGCGCCGAAGCACTCCATGGCGCGCTCCTGCAGCAGGACGCGCAGGTAGTCGCGTACCCGGTCGGGCTGATCGAGCACGCAGATGGAGGGCAGCTCCGAGGCGAGGTAACGCCGCTGGGTCGCTTGGATCAGCCGCAGGAAGGAGGCGGCTTTCTCGCCCACCCCCTTCTCCTGCTGCAGTTCGTGGAATCCGGCGTCGAACACCCCGGCCAAGGTGCCGAAGCGGGCCAACAGCCGCTTGGCGATCGGCTTCACATCGATGCGGGGGATGGCGTAGGTGAGCAGCAGTTCGATCACCTCGTAGTCGTGAAAGCCGTCGAGGCCGTGCTGCTGCCAGCGCAGGCGCAGCCGCTCGCGGTGGTGGCGCGCGCTGTCAGTCATGAGCCCACCGCAACAAGTCCGTCCGTGGCGATTCGCGGTTGGAAACCGCTCCTACAGCCTGTAGGAGGGGAATCCTTTCCCCGAACCCGTCCGTGGCCGCGATGATGACTTGTTGCGAAGGCACCATCGATCATCGGGGCGGGACGATCCACTGCTGAAAGGCGGGCGAGCGATGAACGGTGCCGTAGCGATCGACCACCAGCCCGGCAAGCCCCGCCTGCTGCAACGGTTTGAGCCCCGCCGCGCCCAGCACGAAGAGGGCGGTGCTCCAGCCGTCGGCGAGGGCGGCGCTGGGGGCGATGACGGTGGCGCTCATGGCGCGCATCGCCGGCATCCCGGTCGCCGGATCGAGGATGTGGTGGTAGCGGCGCCCGTTGCGGATGATGAAGCGTTCATAGTCGCCGGATGTTACCACGCTGATATCTCCCGCCAATGCCAAGGTGGCGATCACCTGGTCGGCGTGGCGCGGATGGCGGATGCCGATCCGCCACTTGCGCTGCCCGTGGCGGCCGAGAATGCGCATGTCGCCGCCGGCGTCGATGATGGCGTTGGCGATGTGGTGCGCCTTGAGTGCCGCGATGCCGCGGTCGATGGCGTAACCCTTGGCGATACCGCCGAAATCGAGCTGGCAGCGGGGGTCGGTAAGCCGCCATTTGCCATCGGTTTGCGTGACACAGCGGCCGGGGGGAAGCAGGGCGGCAACCTGCCGTGGCGTGGGCAGGGGGCGATCGTCGGGCAGGTCGTCGGAGAAACCCCACGCGTGGTTGAGCGCCCCCAGCCCCGGGTGGAAGGCGCCGTGGCTGTGGCGGCGGATCTGCTCGCTGAGCTGTAGCAGTTGCCCCACCTCGGCGGGGAGTTCGCCCTCTCCACGGTTGAAGCGGGTGACCGGACTGGGGCGGTGGGTGGTAAATTGCGCTTCGGTACGGCGCATGGCCTCGGCGGCGGCGGCAATCGCCTGTTCCGCCTCGGTGTTGTCCACGCCGTAGATCGAGAACTCGACCAGCGTGCCCATCATGTAGCGGGTCTGGCGGGTGAGCGGGTCGGGGTTGCTGCAGCCGGCAAGGAGCAGCAGCGCGATGATCAGAAGGAGCGGCATGGCGCCACTCTCGCTTGCCGTTGCCCAAATCGCCAGCTAGGATGGCCTAAAAGAATCGAAATAGGAGCTGCCATGCCAATCACCATTACCCCCGCTGCCGCGGAAAAAATCTCGGCTCTGCAACAGGATGGCAATCAGGATATGCATCTGCGCATCTTTGTCAGCGGCGGCGGCTGTTCCGGCTTTCAATACGGTTTCACCTTCGATGAGGCGATCAACGACAACGATACGGTGGCGCAGTCCAACGGGGTGAAGCTCTTGATCGACGCCATGAGCCTCGATCTGCTGCGCGGTGCCGAGGTGGACTACAAATCGGATGTCAACGGTGAGTCGTTTGTGATCCGCAACCCCAACGCCGGTTCCACCTGCGGCTGCGGCAAGTCGTTCTCCCCTGCTGAAAACGGCGGAGGCTGCGCCCACGCAGGATAACATCATCCCGTGGTTTGCCCGCTAGCTGCGTTGAACAGTGCTCATGTGCGCATAGCACACTGCGCATGTTCGCCTTGCTACCGAACAAACCACGGGCGATGAGATCAGCCATGCCCGCGCTGAAGGTTGAGCGGCTTCGGAAGGTGTACACCACGGGGCGCGGCTCCGACAAGGTGGCGCTGGAGTCGCTGTCGTTGACGATTGAACGCGGCAGCTTCTACGCCCTGCTCGGCCCCAACGGCGCCGGCAAAAGCACGCTGATCAACATCCTGGCCGACACCGTGCGCCCTACCTCCGGCAGCGTGCAGCTGCTGGGGGATGATCTGTTCCGCCACCGCATTCGCTGCAAAAAGCGGATGGGGGTGGTGCCGCAGGAGGCGGCGTTCGACCCCTTTTTTTCACCGCGTGAAATCTTGGCCATTACCAGCGGGCTCTACGGCCGCAAGCCCGATCGCGCGTGGATTGAGACCTTGCTGGAGCGGTTGGAACTGGCGGAGCATGGCGATAAAAACACCCGTCAGCTCTCCGGTGGGATGCGCAGGCGGCTGCTGGTGGCGCAGGCGCTGGTGCATCAACCGGAGTTGGTTATCTTAGATGAGCCGACCGCCGGCGTGGATGTGGAACTGCGGCGCAGGTTGTGGGCGTTTATGCGCCAGCTAAACCGCGATGGCACCACGATTTTGTTGACCACCCACTACCTGGAGGAGGCGCAGAACCTGTGTGACGGGGTGGCGATCATCGACCACGGC
>WFMN01000031.1 GCA_015489095.1 Mariprofundaceae bacterium
TCATCCGATAACCTCAATGATGATGGTGATGGCCGATGCCGTGTTCTTCGGCGAACAGTCGGTATTTGCAGCCGTCGCACTCCAGCATCGCAGGATGATCATCGCCTTCGGCAGCCTCCAGTCGCTGCGTCAGCAGGGCGTACACGGCGTCGTCAAACCCGATGTAGTCGCCTAGGGCGAATGCAACTTGTGGATACTGTGTGTGCAGGCGCGCCACCTGCCGACGAATCCGCTCAATCAGCACGCCGGTAAAGAGGTAGTAGGGCACCACCACCACCTGCGTCATGCCACAGGCCACCTGCCGCAGCACTACCGACTCCAGCCTCGGAAAGGTGATGCCGGTGAAGGCGAGATCAACCCACGGATGATCGCCCGCTTCGAACAGCCAGCGCGCCATCTTCGCCACCTCGCCATTGGCCGCCATATCCGATGAGCCGCGCGCCAGCAACACCACGCCGGTGCACGCCGGATCGGGCATGTCCAGCCTCTGCATCGCGCCTTTCAGGCTCCGTTGCAGCGCGGGAAGGAGCTGTGCGTCGGCGCCTAGGTGGTGTGCAATTCGGAACTCCACCTCCGGATGACGGCGACGCGCCTGCGCGACATGGTCGGGAATCTCCATCTTTACATGACCGGCGGCACCGAGAATCAGCGGCACAACCGTGACCCGCTTCGAGCCCGCCGCCGCACGATCCAGCCCCTCATCGAGCAGCAGATCAGCAAACTCGATAAAGCAGACCTCGATGCGATCACCCGCACGCCGCTTACGCCACTCGGCGGCAAACCGCGCGATCTCCGCGTTGCCGCTTGGCTCACGCGAGCCATGTCCTACCAAAAGAGTTGTGTTATCCATCGCCGGTCACCTCGTTGCCGCATGTTCGTGGCCGTCTCGCCTGCCCGGGCGCGCCTGCCCCAGCGCGGCATTCTCCCGGCGGCACGCGCATGGCGTTGCCTTAACGCCGCAGCGCAACCCTAGCCGCCGCTAGGACGATATTCACCAGCAGCGGGAACGATAGCGAGAAGGGCGAAGGGTTAGGGGAGTGTGATGGTGGCGCGCACCATGCCGGCTTT
The DNA here is from genome assembly GCA_015489095.1 of Mariprofundaceae bacterium. Taxonomy (GTDB): domain Bacteria; phylum Pseudomonadota; class Zetaproteobacteria; order Mariprofundales; family J009; genus S009-29. The sequence continues at coordinate 1,069 of WFMN01000031.1, forward strand.
GGCGGTGGCCAGCGCCGGGTCGCCACCGGGGTGTTGAATCCACTGGAAGGAGGGTTGCAACTCCAACCAACCAAGAAGTTGGGCGTGGTAGGTGAACTCCACCGCCGTCTCGGCGCGGCTGGAGTTGTTCACCCGGCGATAGACATTGCTGAAGCCGGCCCGCGCCAGCGCGATTCCCATCTCATCGTCCGGCCGTCCGGGGATGGCACCGGCGAGGTGCAACCCCAGTCCGAGATAGTTGCTGATGTCGTTGCGATCTTTTTGCGCGGCGCCCAACTGCACGAACATGCCGAGCGCGGCACCGCCCTCCCAGGTGGTCAGCGGCTGGTCGATCACCGCATAGATGCCGCTGTCGGAGCCGAAGACGCGGTTGTCGGGCGCGGTTTTGTTGCCGCTGTGCTGCCAGCCGCCGATTTTGTAGGCCTGCTGGTCGGAGCCCCACACCAGCTCGACGATCTTCATGTACCCCTCGCGGGAGGTGACGGTGCGGGTGGTCGGGTCGCCGTCGTAGATCGCCGCGCGCAGGGAGAGTTGATCCGACAGCGCGGCGTAGGCGCGAATCGCCCACCCCGCCTGCGGGAAGATGGAAACGCCGGGGGCGTTGGCGGAGATGTCGGGGGCAATGCCGAACGAGGAGTTGAGAAAGAGCGAGGCATACTCCGATACATCGAACTCGGAATTGAGATCATGCAGTCCGAACAGCAGCGAAAACTGGTCGCCCAGCCGCTGCTCGTACCAGAACTGCTGCAGGCGGGTGCGGTTGCCATCGGCGATGTTGCTGAAGGTCTGGGTGTCGCCGACAAAGGTGCTGGGGTCGGTGCCATGGTCGAGCAGCCCCTCGATGAAGAGGGTGCCGCCCGGCCACCAGCCGTTGGCATCGCTGTCGAAAGTCACATCCAGCAGCCCCGAGCCGAGGGTGGCGCTCCCTTTGCGCAGTCCGCCGCTGAAGTTTTTCGCTCCTTCGATGCTGTAGGAGAGTTGGGTATCCACCGGGGGTGGGGTGTCGTCGGCCTGCGCCAATAGTGGGGGTAGCAGCAGTGCCGCCAGCAGCGCCATGGGATGGAATCCGGCTCTCCAACGGCGATGTCGCCCTGTTGCTTCCGATCGCGGGTGGGGCGCGTTGTTCATGTTCCGGTTCATAGCTCGCTCCTTTTCAGCAATGTGGCAATTCGCGGTTGGAAACCGCTCCTTTTTGCGATTTGCTCATAAAAAAGGGCTTAGCATTGCTGCTAAACCCTTGATTTTACTGGCGCTCCCTGAGCGATTCGAACGCCCGGCCTTCTGATTCGTAGTCAGATGCTCTATCCAGCTGAGCTAAGGGAGCCTTTGGATGGGATCGTTCGGCGACGCCGTCAGCCTTCACCATCCCGCGAAGCGGGGCGAATGGTAGCGTCATCGAGAAAGAACTTCCACCCCGCGATCTCGGGGGAGAACATTTCGGGAAACTCGCGGTAGATCCAACCGGAAAAGCGCGTTTGTCGCCCGCGGCGAATGGTGATGAACGCCGCCGGGTTGGTGACTTCGGGATCATCGAACATCACCCCTCCGTTGTGGACGCGCAATCCACCAGCCAGCCCTGAAAGGTGTACCGTGATATCTTCCACCGAGGCCTCGCCCCGCATCGGGATCAGCAGGGTGTACTGCCGTCCGCTGCTGGTGGACAACAGGCGAAGCTTGATGGCGCCTTCGCGTTCGGTTGCCCACGCCGGTGGGGTCGCCTGTGGCGAGGGGCTGTGCGGATCGGGAGCGGTGGTCAGCGGGAGCTGCCACTGAATGGGCTGAACAGGCTCTTGGTCGCAGCCGCTGACAAGCAGCGGCAACAACAGCAGTAGCAGGAGGATGGGCATGGGGCGCAAGGCTACGCCGCTATTGGCTGAATGTCGCAGTCCCGCTTTTCCACTACGCCGCGAGAATGTCGGCATACTGCTGGTTGGTCCAGTAGATGAAGGCGAGGATTTCGGCCATCGCGGTGTGCACCTCCTCGGGGATGGATTCGCCGATATCGAGCATGGATAGCACCTGAATCAGATCGTTGTCTTGGCGAATGGGGATGTTGTGCTCGGCCGCCACGCGCAGGATCTCGGCCGCTAGCGCGCCTTCGCCGCTGGCGGCCACGGTGGGCAGCGCGTCGGTTTCCGGATTCCATTTGATCGCGACCGCTTGTGGTTTGCGGCTCATATCGCGATATCCAGCAGCGAGCTGGTGTGTGGAACCATGGTGGTAAGCGCCGCGAATTGCCGTGCTTTTTCGGGGTTGGGTGGCTGGTTGGCAACGGCGATGCTGGCGTGGGTGAAGCCTGCGGCCTCGAGCTTGGCGGTCAGCCGATGAAGATGGCCACGGGCGAAATCCGCCGCTTGCTCCGTGGCAAGGTGCATGGTCGCCCAGACCGCATTGCGGGAGATGGTGCTGTCGATCCGCACCTCGCCGAGATGGCTGAGCTCAAGGGCGATGAGCACGGAGAACGACTGCTGTTTGTCGTCGTGGTTGCGGGAGTGGGGCGGGCTCTGCTGTTCCGCGATGGCCATCTGCACGGTTACCAGTTGGTTGAAGACCACCATTGGAAGCTCGATCCGCATCGGTTCGTGGTGGAGGGCGGAGAGCGTGGCATGCATCTGGCTGCTCTCGATCCGTTGCACCCCCTGCTGGGCGGCGTCGGCCGCGCTGTGGGGCGACGGTGGTTGCGGGGGAGGTGGCGAATCCGCCTGATGTTGGGGGGGCGCGGATGGGGTGGTCGGCTGGGCGGAGGACGATGGAGTCGGCGGTTGCGGTTGCGGCGCGGATGCCGCCAGCCGGGTCAGCACGGTTTTCAGATCGTGTTCCAGCGGTGACGGGGTGGTGGATATGGGTTGCGTGGCCTGTTGCAGCAGCTTGTGCTCCAGGAGGTGGCCGGCATCCCGGATCAGCGCGGCCAAGCGGGGGCCGGTGATCGGGCTGCTGCTATTGTGCCGCGCCCGTTGCAGCCACGCCTCGAGCTGCCGTTGTGGCGGCTGATCGGCCGCCGCCGGAGCCTGTTGCTGGATGCGTGCGATGGTTGTTGCGATCGGCGCGCTGTCGGGGAGGTGGCGCCGGATCTGTTGCTGCAGGTTGGAGAGCAGCGCGGGAAGGTGGCGGCGGATCTCCAGTGTCGGGGGGGTGTGGGGATCCGCGGCCGTGCGCATCTGCATGAGGAGCCCGTCGCCGACCTTGATGGTGGGGGCGAGCTTGGCCGGCGGCGGCGGGGCGGTGATGGCGGCGCCACGGAGATCGATGCGGAGTGCGCCGTTGTCCAGCTTCTGCCGCACCACGCCGATGGCCTGATCACCGGGGCGCATCCGCTGGGTGATCGGCGTGGAGGCGACGCGGCTAGGGGCGGGCTTGCTGTCGGTGGCGACCAGTAGGATCGGCGCCCCTTGCTGGTCGCGTTGCAGGGATGCGGAGATGGGGCTTCCCGGCTGTTTACCGGGGATCTCCGCGGTGGTGAGCAGCAGCGGTGCGGAGGAGAGGATGGCGCCGCCGTATTGCCGCACGCTGTTGCCGCCGGCCGACTGGCTGCTGGCCACCGCCAACTGGAGGGTCATCCGCTCTCCCTCGTGTGCCACCACCTTGCCCGAAAGTGGTGTGCCGTTCGGGAGCGATTGCAGCGATATTGGCTGTTTTCCAGTGATTTTCCCGTGGGTTAATGATGTGTCGGACTTGGCGGACACGGTGCGCCCTTTTGCTTTGCCGGCATGCGACGCCATCGCCTCGGCGAGGATGGCGATCGGGGTCTGCTTGCTGGTGGCGGGGTGAGGGGAAATCGCGCTGCCGCCGGCCGGTTTCTCGCCATCGGCGGTGAGACTCCAGTTCAATATGTTGTTGCCACGGCTGCTGGTAAAGACGGTGATACGGGTGCCGTCGCCGATGGTGTTCGGCAGCCCCTCGACGGTGATGGTTTGGCCACCGCCGCTCAGGGTGAAGACCCCGTTGCCCGCGCGGTGCACCTGCATGGTAAGGCGCTCCCCCGGAGCCAGCTTGAGCGACTGTTGGGAGATCACCCGCAGCGCATGGGCGGCGCTGTGGCCGGCGGGGGAGGAGAGGGGCGGAGTGAGCAGGGGCTTCATGGCGTGATCGGGATCCCCCCGCGATACGGCTTAGCCCTTCAGGCTGGTTCGCATCAGTCGGGTGAGATGGTCGATATCCTCCGATTCCACCATCTCGGTGGTGGCGACCAAGAGGGCGCGCGGGTCGGCGCCCGGTTGCAACTTCTCCAGCGGGATACCTGCGAAGATGGCCGCTTTTTCGGCCTCGGCCAACAGGCGGTCGCGCGATGCGGCGTCTGGAAAGAGCAGCACGGCCTCGTGCAGATGGTTGCCGCCGGCCACGGTGATGCCGTCGGGCAGTTGTGCGCACAGCTTGCGCAGCGCCGCGACGGAGGTGATGGCCACCTGGCGTAGGCCGCGCTCCCCCAGTAGGGCACAATAGACGGTGGCCGCCAGACACATCAGCCCCTGATTGGAGCAGATGTTGGAGGTGGCCTTTTCGCGGCGGATATGCTGCTCGCGGGTGGAGAGGGTGAGCACGAACCCCCGTTTGCCATCGGCATCTTGGGTAAGGCCGCACACCCGCCCCGGCATCTGACGCATGTACCGCTGCTTGCAGGCGAACAGGCCGATGTGCGGGCCGCCGTACCCCATCGGGATACCGAGCGCCTGCCCGGAGCCGACGGCGATGTCCGCCCCCATCGCGCCCGGCGGGTCGATCAGGGCGAACAGGGTGGGGTCGGAGAAGGCGACGATAAGCAGCGCCTTGTGGTGGTCACACGCCTCGCGTAGCGGTTGCAGGTCGTGCAGGGAGCCGTAAAAGTCGGGATTCTGCACGATAACCGCGGCGGTGGTGTCGTCCACGGCCGCCGCCAGCGCGGGAATGTCGGTGGTATAGTCGGGGCAGGGGATGGTAACCGTTTCCCCGGCGAGGCGGGAGAGGTAGTTGCCACACACTTGGCGGTAGCGCGGGTTGATCGACTCTGCCAGCACGATGCGCGACCTGCGGGTGACACGACGCGCCATCAACGCCGCCTCGGCCACGGCGGTGGCGGCGTCGTACATCGAGGCGTTGGCGATCTCCATGCCGGTCAACCGCGCGATGATGGTCTGGAACTCAAACAGCGCCTGCAGCGTTCCCTGGCTGATCTCCGGCTGGTAGGGGGTGTAGGCGGTGAGGAACTCGCCGCGGCTTAGGATGTAATCGACCGCCGCGGGAATGAAATGGTGGTAGGTGCCGCCGCCCAGAAAGTAGCGGTGGGTGGCGGCGCTGCTGTTGCTTGCCGCCAGCGTTTGGAACCAGCGGCTGATCGCCGCTTCCGACATCGCCGGCGGCAGGTCGATCGTTCCCGGTTCCATCCGAAAACGGGCGGGGATATCGCTAAAGAGGTCGGTGATGGCATCGACGCCGATGCGCGCCAGCATCTCGGCGCGGTCATGATCGCTGTTGGGTAGAAAACGCATGGTCAGGCGTGGCCGTTCAAATCATCCCACGCGGCCATGGACGGGTTCGGGGAAAGGATTCCCCTCCCACAGGTTGTAGGAGCGGTTTCCAACCGCGAATCTCCACCATGGGAAGGGAGTGAGTAGTTTCGGTCAACGCTGGTTACTCCTCGAGGAAGGTCGCGTAGGCGGCGGCGTCGAGCAGCTCCGTGCGCCCGCCGCTGCCGCGGATCTTGGCGATCCACCCTTCGCCATAGCAGTCGGTGTTGACCAGTTCGGGGCTGGACTCCAACTGGCTGTTGGTCTCGATCACCTCTCCGGAAACCGGGGCATAGACATCGGAGACCGCCTTGACCGATTCCACCACCGCGAACGGTTTGCCTGCCTCGACGGCGGCGCCGACTTCGGGCAGCTCGACAAAGACGATATCGCCCAGCGCCTCTTGGGCGTGCTCGGAGATGCCGCAGGTGGCGACATCCCCCTCCTCGCGCACCCATTCGTGCTCTTTGGTATAAAGAAGATCGGATGGAATCGACATGGTTAGTCTCCTTGGATTGTGTTTGCTTTTACCCGAATATTCAATCTATTGGCT
>WFMN01000032.1 GCA_015489095.1 Mariprofundaceae bacterium
AACCGTTACCGGAATCGCAAACAGACGGTGCTGCGTATCAATAGGGTCAAAATGATGACGCTGCCGCGGGCGAGTGCAAGTCGCCGGGCGGATTACTCCGGTCTGTTTTCGGCCGCCGCCTCCCGCTCCATGGCGTGAAACCGATCGCGCAGCATGACGCTGGCCTCCGCCAACGCCGCCTCGCCGTCGTTGCGGACGGCGTACATGGTGGCGATCACCTGCTGGTCGTAGTCGCGAAAGCGCTGGATGGCGGCCTCGATCTTGGCGGGTTCCATCCGCAGTGCCTCCATGGCTCCCCGTGCCGCGCGGATGGCGGAGTCGAAGGTTTCGCGGTAGGCGTATTGCACCTGATGATCCATGAAATCGAACAGGTGGCGCATGTCGCGCGCACGGGCGACGATGGTGAGGTGGGGGAAGTGCTGCCGCGCCAGTTGGACGATTTTGTTGGCCCGTTTGGGGCTATCGACCGCCACCACCAGCACCTTGGCGTGGTCGAGCCCCGCGGCGCGCAGCAGATCGAGCCGGGAGGCGCTGCCGAAGAAGACCTTGAAGCCGTAGTCGCGGCTGCGCTCGATATGGTTGGGGTCGTGATCGAGCAGGGTGACGCCGATGTTGTTGGCGATGAGCAGCCTTCCCACCACCTGCCCAAAACGGCCGAACCCAGCGATGACCACCGGGTTTTCATCGTGTTCGATGTTGCAGCGGTCGGGTTCGTTGGCGGCCCGGTCGAGGCGGGGCAGCAGCCATTTGTCGTGGAGCAGCACCAACAGCGGGGTGGAGATCATCGAGATCGCCACCACCAGCACCAACAGGTGGGACTGCTCGACGGTCAATATCTGGTTGCCGGCGGCGATGGCGAGCAGCACGAAGGCGAACTCGCCCCCTTGCGACAGGGTGATGGCGAAAAACCCCAGTTGCTGCCGCGGCAGGCGCCGCCACCAGCCGAGCGCCAGCAGCACCGCGATCTTGATGACGATCAGCGCCACCACCAGCAGCGCCACCTCTAGGGCGTGGGCGCGTAGCAGACCGAAGTCGATCGCCATGCCCACGGCGATAAAAAAGAGCCCCATCAGCAGCCCCTTGAAGGGCTCGATGACGGTCTCCAGCGCGTGGCGATACTCCGAGTCGGCGAGCAGGATGCCGGCGATGAAGCTGCCCAGCGCCATCGACAGCCCGACCGACTCCATCAGCAGCGCGATGCCGACGACCAGAAAGAGGGCGAAGGCGACGAAGATCTCGTGGATGCCGGTGGCGGCGATGAAACGGAGCACCGGCCGCAGGGCGAAGTGGCCGACGGCGATGATGGCCAGCACAGCCGCCAGCGCCTCGCCCGCCTTGAGGGCGCCGCCCCCCTCCGCCGCGGCGCCGGTGGTGGCCGTGGCCAGAAGGGGCATCATCGCCATCAGCGGGATGACGGCGAGATCCTGAAACAGCAGGATGGCAAACCCGCTTCTGCCCGCCGGGGTGTGCATCGCCTCCTTTTCTTGGATGATCTGCAAGGCCATCGCGGTGGAGGAGAGCGAGAGTCCGAGGGCGCCGATCAGGCAGCCCTGCCAAGCGCAATCGGTGGCGGTGTACAGCAGCGCGAACAGCGGCAGAGCCGATCCAAGCAACTGGATGCCGCCAGAGCCGAAGATCGGCTGTCTGAGCTCCCATAGCTTGGCGGGGCTGAGTTCCAGCCCGACCAGAAAGAGCAGCAGCACCACGCCGAACTCGGAGATGTCGAGGATCACCTCGGGATCGGTGACCAGCGCCAACGACCACGGCCCGATGACGATGCCGCCGATCAGGTAGCCGAGCACCGAACCCAGCCCGAGACGGCTGGCGATCGGCACCATCACCACCGCGGCGGCGAGGTAGATGAAGATGTTGAGCAGGGAGTTGCCTTCCATGGCCGTCGTCTAGGGCAGGAGCTCCATCTCCTGCCAGGTGGTGGTGGGGGTGCCGTCGCTGTTGCGCAGGGGGATGCGCAACTCGCCCGGCACCACGCGGCTGGGGCGGCCGAAGCTGTCGTTCTGCACCTCCTCCCGGTCGGTTGCGTGCAGGATCATCCACCCCTCTTCCCACAGCAGGTCGGCGATCAGGTAGCGCTGGCCTTGGTAGCGCACATGGCGGCCGCACATGCGGCGGGCGGCGTTGGCGTCGTGAAACGCGGCGTAGAGGGGGTGGGATGGGTCAGTCATGTTCTTCTCTCCAGCGGTTGAGGGATGTGAGGGCCTGTTCCGATACGCGTCGCCGCCGTTCGCTCCGTTGCAGGCGATAGCGCCTGCCCTCGCTGTCGCGCCCCCACTTGGGGTGGGGTGGGAGCAGGCCGAAGTTGATGTTCATCGGTTGGAAGTCGTCGGCGCGGCTGCCGCTGATGTGGGCGAGCAGGGCACCGTGCGCGCTCTCCTCCGGTGGGGGGACGGGGCGTCTTCCGCGGGCGATATCGGCGAGGAAGCGCCCGGCCAGCAGGCCGCAGGCGGCAGACTCCACATACCCTTCGACGCCGGTGATCTGGCCGGCGAAGAGGATGCGCGGGTCACGCTTGAGGCGCAGCGTGCCATCGAGCAGCGCCGGCGCGCGTAGGAAGGTGTTGCGGTGGAGGCTGCCGAGGCGGAAAAACTCGGCGTTTTCCAGTCCGGGGATGGTGCGGAACACCGCCTTCTGGGCGCCGTAGGTCATCTTGGTCTGGAAGCCGACCATGTTGAGCAGGGTGCCCATGCGGTTGTCGCGCCGGAGCTGCACCACGGCGTGAAACCGCTCGCCGGTTTTCGGGTGCTCCAGCCCCACCGGCTTCATCGGGCCGAAGCGCGGGGTCTCCACTCCCCGTTCCGCCATCACCTCGATCGGCATGCAACCGTCAAAGAAAGGGATCTTCTCGAAATCCTTCATCGGCACCTTGTCGGCGGCGAGCAGCGCCGCGATGAATGCCTCGTACTGTTCGCGGTTCATCGGGCAGTTGAGGTAGTCGCCCGCGCTGCCCGGCGCGCTGTTTTTGTCGTAACGGTTGCGCCAGTAGGCGATATCCATATCGACGGTTTCGGCATCGACGACCGGTGCGATGGCGTCGAAAAAGGCTAGCTGCTCGCTGCCGGTGTGGGCGATGATCGCCGCAGCCAGCGCGTCGGAGGTGAGCGGCCCCGTGGCGATCAACACCAACCCTTCGCTAGGGATGGCGGTCACCTCGCCGGCAACGCGTTCGATCTCCGGCCGCTGATCGATGGCGGCGGTGACCAGCGCGGAAAACTGTTCGCGATCCACCGCCAGCGCGCTTCCGGCGGGAATGCGCGCTTCGTCGGCACAGCGCATGATGAGCGAGTCGAGCAGGCGCATCTCGGCGTGCAGCAGGCCGACGGCGCTTTCCAGATTGTCGGCGCGAAAGGTGTTGGAGCAGACCAGTTCGGCGCAGTTGCCGCCGCGATGGGCGGGGGTCATGGTGGCGGGGCGCATTTCGTGCAGGCGGACGCGGATGCCACGGCGGGCGAGTTGCCAAGCGGCCTCGCTGCCGGCGAGCCCGGCGCCGATCACGGTGACATCGGGGGTGGAGAACATGTGCCGAACGGTATCACGAAGCGGGCCGCAGTGCCCACCCAGCAGGGGTCGCCGTTCGCGGATGGGAATCCGCTCCTACATGCAGTGCCCCGGTAGGGTGGCCGACCGCTACTGCCCGGATATGCCGTTGGAGGATGGGAGTCCGCTCCCACATGCAGTGCTCCCCCACCCGTAGGAGCGGTCTCCGACCGCGAACCAGTCCACGGACGGACTTTTTGCGATCTGCTCATGGTTTGCCGACCTATAAGTATGGAGTTATAGTTCGCGCTGGTGTGAGCGCATCTTGCGCGTGAACACAGAATATGACGACTGCGAGGTATGCAAATATGAATATAGATCAACATATCAAGGTTGCCCAGTGGCATATGGAGCAGGCGCGCTTGCATGCCCTGAGCCCCGATCACAAATGCGGCTGCCCGCCCAATGAGCACGATCAAAAAGCGATCGACGCGGTGGAGTCCGGCAATATCGAAGAGGAGCACTCCTGCTCGGTATAGGTTCGAGGCTCGGCTAGCCGCCTAGCGCGGCACTTGTTTGGCAAAAGGCCCGTCAGCAATGGCGGGTCTTTTTGTTGGTTGGCGGCAGATCACGCCGCGCCATCCTGCCCACCCTTGTCGGGCGGCAACATGGCTGCTTCGTACTGCTGCACCATGGCTCGCGCGGTTTGCAGTATCTTTTGTTGCAGGGAAGCGGGTTCCAGTACTGTGACTTGGGTGCCGTTCGGATCGCCGTTGCCCATATTGTTCTCCCCTTCGCCAAAACGGTGAAACTTGAGTTGACAACAAACTAAACGACAACTAGCGTCTATGCCTAGTGTATGCACAAGAGGACATGGGGGAAAGGAGAGCCTTGCATGACTTCATTTAACATCAATCTTCATGAACTGGTTTACTCACTCTC
>WFMN01000033.1 GCA_015489095.1 Mariprofundaceae bacterium
CTACCCCTGCAACCCCAACGGCTCGCCCGGCGGCCTGACCGCCTTCTGCAACGACGACGGCCGCTTCACCATCATGATGCCGCACCCCGAACGGCCTCCTCCGCAGCCTCCAGTACCTCGTGTGCCTCCTCCAGCGTGTAGGGGCGCAGGCTACGCAGCGTCTGTTCCCGATCCCACGGACACTCCGCACGCAGGAGATCCATCAAGGCGATCAACTGCCGCAGATCGTCCTCATGCGCGTAGATGCGTTCAGTCATCGAAGAACGCCCGGGCGTTGTGGAACATGCGCAGCCACGGTCCCGCTTCGCCCCAGTCGTCGGGGTGCCAAGAGTACTGCACGCTGCGGAAGAGCCGCTCCGGGTGCGGCATCATGATGGTGAAGCGGCCGTCGTCGTTGCAGAAGGCGGTCAGGCCACCGGGCGAGCCGTTGGGGTTGCAGGGGTAGCGTTCGGTTGGCTCCCCTTGGCCGTCGATGTAGCGCAGCACCCCGATCGCCGCTTCCGCCTGCGTGTCATCGGTGAACTGCACCCTCCCTTCGCCGTGCGCCACCACCAGCGGCAGGCGCGAGCCCGCCATGCCACGCATGAAGATCGACGGCGACGCCAGCACCTCGACCATCAGCAACCGCGCCTCGAACTGCTCGCTTCGGTTGCGCACGAAGCGGGGCCAGTGGCGGCTGCCGGGGATGATGGCGGTCAGGTTGCTCATCATCTGGCAGCCGTTGCAGACGCCGAGTGCTACCGTGTCGCCGCGGGCGAAGAAGGCGGCGAACTGATCGCGGGCGCGGGGGTTGTGCAGAATGGCGTTGGCCCAACCGCGGCCGGCGCCGAGCACATCACCGAACGAGAAGCCGCCGCAGGCCACCAGCCCGTGGGCGTCGGCCAGCGAGAAGCGGCCTTCGATGATGTCGCTGCTGTGGACATCTACGCAGTCGAACCCGGCGCGGTCGAAGGCGGCCGCCATCTCCACTTGGCCGTTGATCCCCTGCTCGCGCACGACCGCCATGACCGGCCGCGCCGTGCCGATAATCGCCGGTGGCTTGCGCGGGTCGAAGCGGAGATCGGCGAACAGGCGACCGCGCTCCGGCTCGGCCAGCAACGCGTGCGCTTCGGCGGCGCAATCGGGATCGTCACGCAGCGCGGCGATGTGGTAACTGGTGGCGTCCCACAGCCGGTGCAGTTCGGTTATATCGCGGTCGAGCAGTGGGGCGCCGCCATGGCGGATCACCAGCCGCCGCGCCGCGGTCGGCGTGCCGATATTGCGGCAGCAGCCAGCCAACGCCGCCCGCACCCGCACCACATCGTCTTCGGCCACCTGCACCACGATCCCCAGCTCCTCGCTGAACAGCGCCGCCAGCGGATCATTGCCCAACCCGTCGAGCGTAACCTCAACACCGCAGCCGCCGGCGAAGGCCATTTCGCACAGGGTGGCCGCCAGCCCGCCATCGGAGCGGTCGTGGCTGGCGAGGATGACGCCCTGGCGATTGAGCCCCCACAGTGCCTCCAGCGCCGCCCTGAACCGCTCGGGATCGTCGAGATCGGGCGCCTCCGTGCCGCTGGCGCCATAGACCTGCGCCAGCGCCGAGCCGCCGAGCCGGTTGCGCCCGCCGCCGAGGTCGATCAGCAGCAGGCGGGTTGCGCCGCGATCGGTGCGCAGCGCCGGCGTCAGCGTGCGCCGTACATCCACCACCGGCGCGAAGGCGGAGACGATGAGCGACAGCGGCGCGATCATCTCGCGCTCCTCGCCGTCATTCCGGCGCAGGCCGGAATCCATCAGCTTGGTGGATTCCGGATCAAGTCCGGAATGACGATCTTCCCGCCACACCGTTTTCATCGACAGCGAATCCTTGCCGACCGGAATCGACACACCGAGCTGCGGGCAGAGCTTGGCCGCCACCGCCTCGACGGTGGCAAAGAGCGCCGCATCCTGCCCGGGGTGGCCGCAGGCGGCCATCCAGTTGGCGGAGAGCTTGATATCGCTTATTTTTTCAATGTCAGCGGCGGCGATGTTGGTCAGCGCCTCGCCGATCGCCATGCGGCCGGAGGCGGGGGCATCGACCACCGCGATCGGCGTGCGTTCGCCCATCGCCATCGCCTCGCCGGCGTAGCCGTGGAAATCGCGGGCGGTGACCGCCACATCGGCCACCGGCACCTGCCACGGCCCCACCATCTGGTCGCGGCAGACCAGCCCGGTGACGCTGCGGTCGCCGATGGTGATCAGAAACGCCTTGCTGGCTACGGCCGGCAGTTGCAGCACCCGCTCCAGCGCCTCGTTGGCGTCGATCTCGGTCGCCAACGGGGTGACCGATGGCGGCCTGCTGGTCACATCGCGCACCATCTTCGGCGGCTTGCCGAGGATCAGTTCCAGATCGACATCGACCACGGTGTCGTTCAGCTCCGGGTCGGCCACGGTGAAGTGGCCATCTTTGGTGGTGTGGCCGAGCAGCGCCCACGGGCAGCGCTCGCGGGCGCAGATGGCGGCGAAGCGCTCGCGATCCTCCGGCAAAATGGCGAGCACATAGCGCTCCTGCGCCTCATTGCACCAGATCTGCATCGGGCTCATGCCCGGCTCCATGTTGTGAACGGCGCGCAGATCCACCCAGCCGCCGCGGCCGGCATCGTCGATCAGCTCAGGCACGGCGTTGGAGAGCCCGCCGGCGCCGATATCGTGGATAAACAGAATCGGGTTGGCGTCGCCCATCTGCCAGCAGCGATCGAGCACCTCCTGACAGCGGCGCTCCATCTCCGGATTGCCGCGCTGCACCGAATCGAAATCGAGCGATGCGGCGTTGGCGCCTGTATCCATGCTGGAAGCCGCGCCGCCGCCGAGGCCGATCAGCATGGCCGGACCACCGAGTTGAAT
>WFMN01000034.1 GCA_015489095.1 Mariprofundaceae bacterium
ACGGTGGAGACGACGGAAACGGTGGTGGCGATCTGGATCGACGGCGTGACGCGCCACTGCCCCATCCACCGCGCGCGCATCGGCGATGTTGATGTTCTGCTGGTGGAACAGGACGATCTCTATGATCGCGACGGGCTCTACGGCGCGCCGGGCGGGGCGTATGCCGACAACCTGCTGCGCTTTGTGCTGCTGAATCGCGTGGCGCTGGAGTGGGCGGCGATGGCCAAGCCCTCTTTTGACCTGCTCCACTGTCACGACTGGCAGAGCGGGCTGGTGCCGCTGCTGCTGGAGCATCAATACCGCCACCGCCCCGCGCTTGCGGCCACGCGCACCCTCTTTACCATCCATAACCTCGCCTACCAGGGGGTGTTCGGCGCGGACGGGGTGGCGCGGATGGGGCTCCCCGCGGACGATTTTCATCCCGAAGGGTATGAGTTTTACCATCAGATCAACTGCATGAAGGCGGGGATCATGGCGGCGGATCGGATCACCACGGTCAGTCCCAGCTATGCCAAGGAGATTCTGACCGCCGAGTATGGCTGCCAGCTGGAGGGGTTTCTGTTGCGCTTTCGCGATAAAATATCCGGCATTGTCAATGGGTTGGATGTCGATAGCTGGAACCCCGCCACCGATCCCCACATCGCGGCCAATTTCGCTGCTGGGCGCGCCACGGGCAAGAAGGCGTGCAAACAGGCGCTGCAGCAGGCGAGCGGGCTTCAGGTGGACGCCACCGCCCCGCTGTTTGCCACCATCTCGCGGCTGGCGGATCAGAAGGGGATCGACCTGCTGGTCGATGCCGCGCCACGCTGGCTGGAGCAGGGGGCGCAGTTGGTGGTGCTTGGCTCCGGCGATAGCTGGCTGGAGGAGCGGTTGCGGCAGCTTGCGGCGCGCTTTGGCGGGCGCTGCGCCTTTCATCAGGGGTTCAACGAGCCGTTGGCGCGACAGATCTACGCCGGCGCCGATTTCTTCGCCATGCCGTCGCGTTTTGAGCCGTGCGGGCTGGGGCAGTTGATGGCGATGCGCTACGGCGCCATTCCGGTGGTGCGCGCCACCGGCGGCCTGATCGACACGGTGATCGATGTGGCGGACGATGCCGCCCACAGCACCGGCTTCCACTTCGTGGAGGCCAGCGCGGAGGCTCTGGCTGGGGCTGGGCTGCGGGCGATCCTCTTCCGCAAGGAGCGGGCGGCGGCCTTCTCCCGCATGGTTGGGCGCGCGCTGCGCCGTGATTCGTCGTGGCAGGCCTCGGCCAAGGCTTATGCAGCGCTCTATGGGGAACTTGTCGCCGGTGAGTAGCGCGGTGATCGCCGTCGATATCGGCGGCACCCACCTGCGGGCGGCACTGGTTGCCGCGGATGGGGCGGTGATCGGCGAGGTGCGGCGGGTGCGCGCCGATTTTTCACGGCTGGATGCGGCGGCAACGGGCGATGCGGTGGTGGCGGTGATCGTCGATCGGCTGCGGCAGGCGATCGCCCCGTGGCTCGATCAGGCGGCGCGCATCGGGATCGGCTTCCCCGGATACATCAGCAACGGGGTGGTGATGGGCTCGCCCAACATTCCGGCACTGCACGAGGTGGCGCTGGCGGAGCGGTTGGCTGACGCGCTGCATCGGCCGGTGGTGGTGGAGAACGACGCCAACTGCGCGGCACTCGGCGAGTGGCGCTTCGGTGCCGGCGAACAGGCGGTTTCGCTGCTGCATCTGACGCTGGGCACCGGCGTCGGCAGCGGCTTGATTCGGCGGGGGGCGATCTTCAGCGGTGATCAAGGCATGGCGCTGGAGATGGGGCATCTGCGGGTCGATTGGCGGCCGGATGCCCGCCGGTGCGGCTGCGGTGGCCTAGGCTGTCTGGAGCAGTACGCCTCCGCAACAGCGGTTGCGCGCGCCTATGGTCACGGGGTCGAGGCGGCCGAGGTTCATGCCCGCGCCTGCGACGGCGATGGGCGTGCCAAGGAGCTGTTTGCGCAGGCGGGCGCAGCCTTAGGCGGCGCGATCGCGCAGGCGGTGAAATTGTTGGATCTGCGCGCTGTCACCATCAGCGGCGGCATGATCGGCGCATGGGACTACCTCGCTCCCGCGCTCGAGCGGGCAATGGAGGCCAACCTGCTGCCGCCGCAGCAGGGCAAGGTGACGGTGCGCGCCTCGACACTGCACGATCACGCCGGGCTCTTGGGTGCGGCGGCGTTGGTGATGTAGGTGCGGAGGATGGTTTTTACCGCGGAGGCGCAGAGACGCGGAGAGAACGATCTGAACAGTTCCAGCATGCGGCTGAATACCAATCGTGTCTATTCAGCTCATCCCACGGTTTGCCATGGATTCCTCCTCCAGCGCCAGTGCTGCCAGCGCCTGTACGCCGATGGCGAGGGCGCGGTCATCAATGGCGAAGCGGGGGTGGTGCAGCGGGTACTGGGTCTCCGGGGAGCTTGCTGTTCCCAAGCGGAGTAGGCAGCCGGGAACGCGGCGTAGAAACTCGGCGAAATCCTCGCCGCCCATCGACGGTTGGGCGATCTCCACCAGCTTGGTTTTCGGCAGCCACCGCCGCAGCAGGTTGCAGGCGGTGTTGGTGGCGTCGTCGTCGTTGACCAACACCGGCGCCGCCCGATCGAGGGTGAAGCGCGCCTCCGCCCCCCACTGCTCGGCGATGGCGCGGATGGTGCGCGCCATCTTGCTGCGAATCACCTCGTGCACCTCGCCGTCCAAGCTGCGCACGGTGCCGGAAAAGCGGGCGGTGGAGGGGATGACATTGGCGGCATGCCCCGCCTCGATATGGCCGATGGTGAGCACCGCAGGGTGGAGCGGATCGATACAGCGCGAGGGCACAAGGTGCAGCGCCTGAATCATCTGACAGGCGACCAGCACCACATCGATGCAGTGGTGGGGGCGGGCGGCGTGGCCGCCAAGCCCTTGAATCTCCACATCAAATAGGTCGGCAGCGGCGCACATCACCCCGGACTTCCAGCCGATGGTGCCGCAGGGAAGCTGGGGGTTGACATGGAGGGCGTGGATGCGGCGCGGAGGGCAGCGCTTCAGCACCCCGTCGGCGATCATCGCCGCCGCGCCGGTGGTGATCTCCTCCGCCGGCTGCAGGATGAAGGCGACATTGGTGGCGAGCCGGCCGGCAAGCCGGCCTAACACCGCCATCGCCCCGATCAGCATGGCGCTGTGGGCGTCGTGGCCGCAGGCGTGGGAGATGCCGGCGGTTTGCGAGCAGAGCGCCCCCCGCTCGCGCTGCTCCTCGATCGGCAGCGCATCCATGTCGGCGCGCAGCGCGATCCAGTCGTCGTGGCCGCCATCCAGCCGGCACAACAGCCCGTGGCCGCCGATGCCGGTTTCCACCTCCAGCCCCAGCGCGCGCACTTGTTCGGCAAGAAAATCTGCGGTGTGCGCCTCTTTACCGGAGATTTCCGGGTGGCGGTGCAGGTGGTCGCGCACCGCAAACACCTGCGCCATCACGCCATCCGCTGCGGTCGCTAAATCAATCATGACGACTTCGCAAGAAGTTGGTTTGTAAGGGAAGTGAAAATCGCAATTTTCGCTTCCCGTCAGGCAAAAAGTCCACGGATGGACTTTTTGCGATGAGATCAATCATCGGCTGCCTCCCATCCATCGTGTTGCCGCATCTGGGTCACCAGTCGCCGTAGGTCTCCGTCCTGCTGGCGCAACAGCAGTCGCTGGCGCCGGGCGCCGTCGCCCTCCCTCTGCCAACGGGGCAGCGCCTCATGCACCAACGCCAAGTCATCCTCCTCTGCCACCGACTGTGCCGCCAGCCACCGCAACCGCTGCCGCAGCCAATCGAGCAGCGGCACGGTCTCGCCGCGGTAGGGGTCGATCATGACCGCCTCTACGCCGTAGCGGCAGGCGCGCCAGCGGTTTTCGCGGATCAGCGAGGGGTGCACCCGTTTGGTTGCCATGGTGCAGCCGGCAGCGGCGGTCATCACCTCGGCGCGGATCAATGCCGTCAACGCCCTGGCTTCGGCGAAGGTGGCGGGCATGTCGCAGATGCGCATCTCCAGCGTACCGAAGTCGGGATGGGGGCGCACCTCCCACCAGATTTCACGGATTGAGTCGATGCTTCCGGTCGCCTTCAGCCGCTCCACGCAGGTGGAGAAATCCCGCCAATTCGCGAAGTAGAACGGCATTCCGCTCTGGCTTAGCCCCTCGAACACCTTCAGGCGGCTGGAGGCGAGGCCGGTGTCGTCGCCGTGCCACAAGGGCGAGTTGGCGGAGAGGGCGAGAAAGAGGTGCATCACCGGCAACAGGGCGTTGTGGGCGGTGATGCACTGCTCGCCATCGCCGATGCCGACATGGACATGCATGCCGAAGATGTTGAAGCGGCGCGCCATCCACCCCATGCGCTTCAGCAGCTTATGGTAGCGCGGGTCATCGCTCACCTGCTGCTCGCGCCAGTGGGAGAAGGGGTGGGTGCCGGAGGCGAGCAGCGCCGCCCCCTCCATCCGCGGCTGGCGCAGCACGAAGCGGCGCAGGCGCGCCAGTTGGGCGAAGCAGGCGCGCACATCGTGGTGGATATCGCTGTTGATCTCGATGGTGGAGGCAAACAGCTCCGCCTTGATGCGTGGGACGCCCTCCGGTTCGGGCAGGGCGGCGAGCAGGTCGGGCGCGGCGGCTACCTGCGCGCCGCTTGCCGCGTCCACGGTGACCCACTCCAGCTCCACCCCGATGGAGCCTGTTGCCGAGGGGTGGAACGGGAGCGGCATCAGGGTGCCGCTATTCCCAGACGCGGGGGACGCGGGCGTTGACCCCGGTGAAGAGCGCGTAGCTGATGGTGCCGCACTTGGCCGCCACCTCGTCCACCGGCAATAGGTCGCCCCAGAACTGGACGCGGTCGCCCGCCTTGATGGTGCAGCCGGAGATGTCGATGATGGTGTAATCCATGCAGACTCGGCCAACAACCGGCAACCGGTTTCCCTTGCAGATCACCTCGCCGCCGCAGCTTCCGAGGTTGCGCGGCACGCCGTCGCCGTAGCCGGCGGCCACCACCGCCACCCGCATCGGTTGCTCGGCGACAAACTCGGCGCCGTAGGAGATGACCGCGCCGGCATCGACGCGGTGCACCTGCATCACCGCCGCCTCCAGTGCCATCACCGGTTGGAAATCGCGCGGCGCGGTCGGCACCGGCTGCGCGCCGTAGAGGGCGATGCCGGGGCGCACCACATCGAGGGCGGCGTGCGGCATGGTGATCAGCCCCGCGCTGTTGAGCAGCGAGCCGGAGAGCCCCGGCCCCATCAGGTTGAGGTAGCTGCGCATGCGATCTTCCTGCTGCTTGTTGAGCGGGTGTTCCGGGTCGTCGGCGCAGGCGAGATGCGACATCAGCCCCGCCACCGGCCAGCGGCAGCGGAAGCAGCGGTCGAGCAGTTGCCGCGCCTGATCGGCGCCGAGCCGGTTCATGCCGGTCTCCATCTTCAGCCACAGCCGTCCGCTGAAGCGGGCGCGCCGCAGTCGTGCCACCTCCTCCTTGTCGTGGATTACCGGCACCAGCTTGTGTGCCACGATGGCGGTGGCGTCGGCGTCGTCAAACACCCCGGAGAGCAGGGTGATCTCCGGCAGGGGGGCGTCATCGCCGCAGTGCTCCCGCAGGGCGAGGCGCAGCGCGACCCCCTCGTCGGCGTCGGTGACCGCGAAACTGCGGCAGCCCGCGTCCCACAGCCGGGTCGCGGTGGCGACCATGCCGTGGCCGTAGCCATCGGCCTTGACCACCGCCATCACCGCCGCGTCCGCGGCCAGCTCGCGCACCATGGTATAGTTGTGTACCAACGCATCCCCGTTCATTCGGGCGACAACTGGTCTGCTCATGATTGCTCCACCACGCTCTGCAGTCGGCTCAGCGACAGCAGGAGCTGTAATTTTTCATCGTCTTCCCCCTCGCCGCCATGCGGCATCACCCCACTCCACGCCGGGTGGCGGTGCCAGATCCCCCGCCCAATCTCCTCAAAGTTGTGGGTTCCTTTGCGCAGCAGGGTCAGCACCGCGTGGCAGCGCATCGCCGACAGCCGCTGCAGCCATTCGCGGCGCAATTGATGCGCCGCCGCCTCCGCCCATGCGCTGGTGCGCAGCGGCGCTTCCAGTTGCAGTAGCGGCAACAACGAGAGGGCGGCATGGTTGGCGGCCAAGAGCCGCGACAACGCCCAGCCGTCGCCGGCCAAGTGCACCGCCACCGCGCTGCGCGCCAACAGCGGCCAGGCGGTGATCTGCCACGCCACATCCTCATCGAGCCCCAGTTCGCACAGGGAGCCATGGTGCCAGATCTTGTTGCTGGAGAACTGCTCGACACGGTCGCGATCGAGCGAGGCGAAGAGGCGGCAGATGCCACGGCGGCTGCGTTGCAGCCACGCCTCGTCCACCTCCATCACCGGGTGGATGCGCAGCAGCTCTTCGGTCAGCAGCAGGATCTGCTCCTGCATCTCGCGCAGCAGCGCCAGCGCCTGATGGAGGTCGGTGACCTGCCGCCACACCTGCGCGCGCACGCGGGCGCCGTCCAAGAGGGTGTCGGCCACCAAGAGCGCCTGCACGATGGCGTCGATGGGGGCATCGACCATCGACTGCAGGTGGCTGACCGAGCAGATACCGAACTGGTTGATCACCAGGTTGGCGGCCTGGGTGTGCACCATGTCCGCCGCCAGCGGGTGGAGGTGGAGCAGGTCGCGGAAACGGCGCGCCAGCGAGGTGGGAAAGGAGGCGGCCAAGAGCCGGTCGGCGAAGCAGCTCCGGTTGGAGAATCGGGATTGGTTCAGCGCCTCGTGGAGGCGGTTTTTTTCGTAGCCCAGCAGCATGGAGAGCTGCGGTCGCAGCGGCAGGGTGGCGTCGTCGTGCAGGGTGCGATCGAGCAGGGTGTGGTCGGCCAGCCGGTCGCGCAGGTGGAGCAGCCGCGGCGGGTGGGAGGCGGCCTCCAGCTCCGCCAGTGTCAGCGCCCGGGTCTGGTCGATGTTGTCGTTGATGCAGATGCGGGTGACGGCATCGGTCTGGCGGGCGGTGGCGCGGTTGCGCGCCGCGATCCCCTCCGTTCCCGGCCAGCGCAGGGTGAGCAGGATCTTGAGGTTGACCTCGTGGTCGGACATGTTGACGCCGGCGGCGTTGTCGATGGCGTCGGTGTTGAGCCGCACCCCCTTGGCGGCCATGACGATGCGCGCTGGTTGGGTGATGCCGAGGTTGCCCCCCTCACAGATCACCTTGGCCTGTACCTGCTCGCCATCGACACGCACCGAATTGTTGGCGGGGTCGCGCACCTGGGCGTGGCTTTCGGCGGCGGCCTTGATGTAGGTGCCGATGCCGCCGTTGTAGAGCAGATCGACCTTGGCGGTCAACAGCGCCCGGATCAGCTCTTCGCCGGAGAGGGTGTCGTGGCGGATGTTGAACAGCCGCCGCATGGGGGCGCTGATGGCGATCGCCTTGGCGGAGCGCAGAAAGACGCCGCCCCCCTTGCTGATCAACGCGCGGTTGTATTGGTCCCAGCCCGCCACCTGGGCAAAGAGCCGCTGGCGTTCGGCAAAGGCGGTTTCCGCATCCGGATCCGGGTCGATAAAGATGTGGCGGTGGTTGAAGGCCGCCAGCAGCTTCATCGCCGGATTGCGCAGCATGCCGTTGCCGAAGACATCGCCGCCCATGTCGCCGATGCCGATGACGGTGATCGGGTCGGCGTAGGCATCGACACCGATGCAGCGGAAGTGGTGGGCGGCGCAGGCCCACGCCCCACGGGCGGTGATGCCCACCTTTTTGTGGTCGTAGCCGTGGCAGCCGCCGCTGGCGAAGGCGTCGTCGAGCCAGAAGTGGCGCGCGCGTGACAAATCGTTGGCCTCGTCGGAGTAGCGCGCCGTCCCTTTGTCGGCCGCCACCACCAGGTAGCTGTCGCCGGCATCCTCCTCCGGCACCACCATGCCCACCGGCGGCACCACCTCGCCCGCCAGCAGGTTGTCGGTCACCGCCAGCAGCGCATCGACAAAGATGCGGTATTGCTGGCGGACGAAGGGCTCGCCCTCGCCGCCGCGGACGACAAAGCCCCCCTTGGCGCCGGTGGGGACGATCTGGCCGTTTTTCACCGTCTGGGTGAGCATCAACTCGTGCACCTCGGTGCGGAAATCGGCCGGCCGGTCGGAGTAGCGTAGTCCACCGCGGGCGACTGGACCCGCGCGCAGGTGGATGCCCTCGACATGGGTGCCGTGGACGAAGGTTTCGCGCCACGGTCGTGGGGTGGGGCCAAAGCCGAGCGCCTGGCCGTCGATCTTGATCACCACCGGGTCGTGCGGCTTTCGTGTCCACTGGTTGCTGCGCAGGGAGGCGTTGATCAGCGCCAACAGGGCGCGGAACCAGCGGTCGTGGGCGAGGCTGCTGACATCCGCCATCGCCCGATCGAACTCCAGTTTCGCCTGCGCGGCGTAGGTGGCCGGCATCGCCGGGCGGTGGCGCGCCTCAAACAGGCGGAAGAGCGCCCGTGTCACCGCGGGGTGCCGCACCATGGTGTCGGTCAACGGCCCCGCGGCTGCCTCGCGCTCAAGCTGCACCAGATAGTTGCGCAGGGTGATCATCACCGCCACCTGATCGATGTCGAGCCCGGCCAAGAGCAGCAGTGCGTTGAGCGGATCGTGGTCGCGCTCGTCGTTCATCACCTTGGTCAGCGCCTGCTGCAGCCGCTGTACCCCGTCGCGACTGACGGCCTGATCCGCGCCGTAGCGGCAACCGAGCTGGCTGATGTACATCGGTTGCTCGTCATCGCCCAGCGTGGCCACCATCTCGTCGATCGCCACCAAGCCGAACGCCTGCACCCGCTCCACCAGAATACCGAGCGCCAGTTGCGTCGGCGACAGGATCTGGATGGTCAGCTTGCCGCCGCTGTGCGTCACCCGCACGCGGGTGCGACCATCTTGCCGCATCTGCTGGTAGAGCAGGAAGTCGTCGGCATACTGCTCAGGGGCGAAGCTGTCGCGATAGCGTGGGGAGAGCTGCTTGAGCAGCGCCAACGCCTCCGGCAGCGGTGCCTTGCCCTCTTCGGCCATCAACGCGTCGCGGGCGCGGTCCCACCAGAAGGTGATGCAGTTGCGCAGGCGTAGGCGGATGTCGGCGATATCGGGCCACGGCTGGCGGTTGTCGCAAGCGAAGAGCAGCACGCGGTAGGCGGCGACACCGAAATGGTTGATCCCCTGCACCCGCAGCCCGGCGTCGGTCAGGGCGCGTCGCATGTGGTTGGTCACATTGGGGCCGAAGCGGGCTTCGGAGATGGTCACCATCAGGTAGTCCACGAGGCCGAAGGTGGGGCGCAGGCGGCTGACCACCACCTGACGCGCGTCGGCAAGATCGACGATGCTTTTCAGCGGGTTAAGCCACTGTTCCAGCGGTACCGAGAGCAGCATCGGCTTGGGCACGCGGTCGAACAGGGTGCGCAGTTCGCGGCGGTAGAAGGAGGATTGGCGCAGCAGCGGAAGCTGCAACAGCCGTTGCCACTGCGGCTTCAGGCGGGGGGTGCGGCTGGCGCTGAAGTGGCGGGCGCTGCGCGAGAAATGGCCCAGCATCACCGCGCTCTGCCGCCCTTGGCGATCCTCCCACACCAGCTGCACCACCTCCAGCAGGCTGGCGCTGTAGAGGTAGTGGTGGGTTGCCGGCAGTTGCCACCAGTAGGCGCCCGGCGGGGTGTCGCTGCCGATGGTGGGAAGCTGCGCCAGCAGACCCGGCACCACCCGCTCCATCAGGTCGTGGTCGCGGAGGATACCGAGCTGTTCACGGGGGGTGGCGATGGCGTAGAAGATGTACTTCTCGTCCAGCATCCACTCCAGCAGGGTGGCGTGGTCGGGCTCGCTGCCGAGCAGCGATTGCGCCACCTGCGCCAGTTGGCGGCGCATGGCGTCGAAATCTTCCACCGACAGCGCCACCGCCTGCAGGATCGCCTCCAGATCACGGGAGAGCTGCCGCACATCTTTCACCAGCGTGGCCGAGAGGTGGAGCGCGATCAGCATCAGGTTGTCGCCATCGTCGGGCTGGGCGGGGCGGAGTTGTGGCGCTCCGTCCGCGTCGGGGCGCAGGTTCAGGGTGATGGTCTGCTGCTCCAGCAGGCTGATGTCGCGGTTGTGGAGGTAGTTGCGCACCGCGTCGTAGTAAAAGGCCTGATCGGGGCAGCGGATCACCACCAGATGGCGGTGGAACTTGCCGCTGCTGAAGGTGCGGATACGCAGCGACACCGGCGGCTGATCGGGGGCGAGCATCCGCCAGCAGGCGTGCAGCAGCAGCGCGGAGAGGCGCCAGCGCGACTGCCCCTCGCCGGGGGTGATCCCCTCCGCGTCGAGCAGGTTGATGAGTTGCTGTCGAATCCGCCGCATGCCGTGACTATACCCGCCGCGCGCGCAAATTCAAAGGGCGGATGGCGCCAAGCGCGGGGCGCACGGGGTTACAGCACCTTCACCGCGTGGGCGGCGAGCCGCGAGCGTTCGCTGGCCTTGAGCGCGATGTGGCCGGCGTGCGCCCAGTCGGCGAACTGCAGCACCGCGCGGGTGAGGCCGTTGGTGTGGGCGGTGAGGTAGGGGGTGTCGATCTGGGCGTTGTTGCCGAGGATGATGATTTTCGACCCTTCGCCCATGCGGGTGACGATGGTTTTCATCTGGTGCTGGGTGAGGTTTTGCGCCTCATCGACAATCAGCCAGGTGCGGGTGAAGGTGCGGCCGCGGGTGAACGACAATGCGGCGATCTCGATGCGGTGCTGGGCGAGCACATCGCCCACCGTGCTGCTCTCCTCGTCGAGCAGCAGGGCGAGGTTGTCGGTGATCGCCCCCATCCACGGCTCCAGCTTCTCGCGTTCGGTGCCGGGCAGGTAGCCGATCTCCTGCCCCATCGGCACGGTGGCGCGGGTGACGACGATGCGGTCGAAACGGTCCGCCTCCAGTGTCTGTTGCAGCCCGCAGGCGAGGGCGAGCAGGGTTTTGCCGGAGCCCGCCTTGCCCATCATCGCCACCAGA
>WFMN01000035.1 GCA_015489095.1 Mariprofundaceae bacterium
AAGCTGCTGGGCTACTTCCATATCGGCCGTATCCCCACCGCCAGCGCCGACCCGTATGGGCTGCGGCGGGCGGCGATCGGGCTGGTGCGGTTGATGATGGCGCCAACGGTTGCGATGACGCTGGAGAAGGTGCTGGATGAGGCGATCAAGCAGTGGAATCAGCAGCGTATCACCATCGCCATCTCGCCTGCGGTGCGGGCGGAGGTGATCACCTTCGTGCATGAGCGGCTGCTGGGGCTGGCGGAGGATCTTGGGCTGTCGCGTTCGGCGCTGATGGCGGCGCTGGGGGCGTCACAGCCGCGCGCGCTGCATGCGGTGGCGGCGGTGGCAAAGCTGCTCGACGGTTTTTCGGACTCCGAGGATGGGCAGGCGGTGGCGGCGGCCAACAAGCGCATCGCCAATATCCTCAAGAAGGGTGATGTCGGCGAACAGGAGGTGGATCCCTCCTACCTAGCGGAAGCGGGCGAACTGGCGCTGTGGCAGGCGTTGACCCAGGCGGAGGCCGAGATGCCGGAGGATGCCGAGGGGCAGTTGTCGGTGCTGGCCGGCCTGCGGCAGCCGGTGGATCGCTTTTTTGATCAGGTGATGGTGATGGACGAGGATGCCGATGTGCGCGCCAACCGCCTGGCGCTGCTGGCGCGGCTGCGCCGACTCTTTATGCGACTGGGGGATCTCTCATGTCTGTAACGGTTGACGGAACAAGGAACCATCCACTGCGTTGGCTTATGTTGCTGGCGCTGCTGCTGCCTCAAGCTGCGGCGGCTGCCGTGTTGCACAAGGCGTCGTTTGCCAACGGCGCATCGCTGGTGGTGGAGGAGGATCACTCCGCGCCGGTGGCGATGGTGCAGGTGTGGCTCAAGGTGGGCGGCCGTGACGAGGTGCCGGGCAAAACCGGGCTGGCGCATGTCTTTGAGCATATGATGTTCAAGGGGTCGAAGAAGCTGGCACCGGGCGAATACTCCCACCGCATCGCGGCGATGGGCGGCAACGACAACGCCTTCACCAGCCACGACTACACCGCCTATTTCGAGACCGTGCCCTCCGACAAGGTGGATACCGTGCTGGCGATGGAGGCGGAGCGCTTCGCCCATCTGCGGCTCGATCCGAGTGAGTATGCCAAGGAGATCCGGGTGATCATGGAGGAGCGCCGGATGCGCACCGACGACAACCCCAACGCCCGCATGTTCGAGGAGCTCTCGGCGGCGGCGCTTAGGCTCCACCCCTACCGCAACCCGGTGATCGGCTGGATGCAGGATCTCAAAAAACTGACCATCGACGATGTCCGTGCCTTCTACAAGGCGCACTATGTGGCCGCCAACGCCACCGTGGTGGTGGTGGGCGATGTCGATTTCGCCCATGTGAAAAAGGTGGTGGCGCGCACCTTCGGCCGCATGAAGAGGGTGGCCGTTCCGCCCCGGTTTGATCCGGTGGAGCCGGAGCCCTTGGGGCCGAAACGGGTGGAGGTGCATCTGCCCGGGGTGCAGTTGCCGATGGTGGCGGTGGTGATGCCGGTGCCGGTGTGGCATCCGGGCAAGAACGATCGCGAGGCGGCGGCGCTGGCGGTGGCGACGGCGATTCTGGCCAACGGCCGTTCGGCGCTGCTCTCCCGCCAGTTGGTGGATGAACAGCGCAAGGCGTTTTCGGTCTCCGCCGGCTACGATCCGTTCAGCATGGGGATCGACCTGTGGGCGGCGTGGGCGATGCTGGGCAAGGGCAATACGCCCGATGATCTGCTAAAGGCGTTGTGGAAGTCGATCAGCAAACTGGCGCACGATGGGCCAAGCAAGGCGCAGCTTGCGCGCACCATTCGCGGCATCGTGGCCGACGAGGTGTTTGCCCAGGATTCGCTCTATCTGCGCGCGCGCCAGATCGGCTCGATGGAGAGCGTGGGATTGGATGCGGGGCAGCGCGAGCGCTGGCTGCAGCTGCTCCGGCAGGTGACGGCGAAGGATGTGCAGCGGGTGCTTTCGCGCTGGATTGTGCCCGCGCGTGCCACCACCGGGATTTTGCTGGCCAAGGGGAAGGAGAAATGAGCATGATGCGTTTGCTGGTTTTGACGGTAATGCTGGTGGCGGCCACACCGGCGTTTGCGATTGCGCCGATTGCCGAGTGGCAGATGGAGAACGGGCTGCGGGTGCTGCTGATGGAGGCGCACAATGTGCCGATGGTGGTGATGCGGCTGACGGTGCCGGCCGGTAGCAGCATGGATGCGCCGGGCAAGGAGGGCGAGGCTTCCATGCTGGCCGGAATGCTGGGCGATCACACCGCCCGCCACGACTACCGGGCGTGGGCCGACTATCTCGATGCGGAGGCGATCCGCTTTGGTGTGGGTGCCGATCGCGATGGGATGTCGTTTAGCGTGACGGCGCTCTCCGAGGCCTCCGAGCAGGCGGTTTCGGTGTTGCAGGAGGCGCTGCTGCAACCGGGGTGGGATGGCAAGCGCTTCTCCATTCTGCGCAGTGACGCCATCTCGTCGCTCAAGAAATCACTGGAGCAGCCGCAGGTGCGGGCGGGAATCGCCGCCGTACACCACCTCTACGGCGCCCACCCGTATGGCCATCGCAGCAGCGGTTCGCCGCAGTCGCTGGCGAAGCTGACGATTTCCGATCTTAAGCGGCTCTACCGCGCACAGGTGAAGCCGGATCAGGCGGTGCTGGCGGTGAGCGGCGATGTCACCATGCCTCAGTTGAAGCGGTTGCTGGCACCGCTTGCTTCGTGGAAGGGCAAGGCGAAACGGGCGTTTCAGCGATTGCCCGACCCTGAGGCAGCTAAACCGGCGGTGATTCCGATTGCGATGCCGACGCGGCAGGCGACGGTGCAACTGGTGCGGATCGGGCTGGATCGGCACGATACGATGCTCTTTCCCGCCCTGCTGATGAACCATATTCTGGGCGGCGGCGGTTTCTCCTCCAAGCTGATGATGGAGGTGCGCGAAAAGCGGGGGTTGGTCTATGGCGTCTACTCCTATTTTCAGCCGCTGGCGGTGGATGGACCGTTTGTGATCTCGCTACAGACCCGCGCCGATCAGGCAGCGCAGGCGTTGGCGGTGGTACGCAAGGTGATGACGGCGATGGCGCGGGGTAAGATCAGCAAGCGGGCGCTGGACGCCGCCAAGGCCAATCTGGTTGGCGGTTTCGCTCACCGCATCGACTCCAACGCCAAGCGTGTAGGGCTGATGAGCATGATCGGCTACTACCACCTGCCGCTCGATTACCTCCAGCGCTGGCAGCAGCGCATCAAGGCGGTGACGCTGGCCGAGGTGAAGCAGGTCGCTGCCCGCTACCTGCAACCTCAGGCGTGGAGCACCATCACCGTGGGGCCAAAATGATCCGCCTTCCCAGTATGGGTATGCTGCCTGCGCCGTTGATCTAGGCTGACCGGTTGTTGGGAACGGGGTCGAGCCTGACCCTTTTTTCTAGGCGAGATCTCCGCTGCTGGAGCCGAGGCGACTTGGATGGTTTCTTCGGGCTCTTTGTGGATAACCTGATTCAGCTTATTCTGATTACGCAGCTTTGCGGCGGGCTGCTTGGCATGCCGGATGCGCTGCTGTTTGGCCGTATCCTTCCCGGTGTTGCGGTGAGTTTGCTGGTCGGTAACCTGTTTTACGCTTGGCAGGCAACCCAGCGGGCGGCGGTGACCGGGGCGCCGGCGACAGCGTTGCCCTATGGCGTGAATACCGTCTCCCTGTTTGCCTATGTGCTGTTTGTCATGCTGCCGGTGGTGAAAGCAACCGGCGATGCCGAGCAGGCGTGGCGGATGGGGCTTGTCGCCTGTTTCGGTTCCGGCCTGATTGAGTTGGCGGGGGCATGGATTGGTGCGCGGGTGAAGCGGGTAACGCCGCGCGCGGCAATGTTGGCGACGCTGGCCGGCATCGCGATCACCTTCATCTCCATGGATTTCGCCTTTCGTATCTTCGCCGATCCGCTGATTGGATTTGCTCCGCTGGCGCTTATTTTTATGCAGTATTTCGGGAGGGTGAAGCTGCCGTATGGTCTGCCCGCCGGGTTGGCGGCGATCGTGATCGGTAGCGTATTGGCGTGGATGCTTGGGCGGATGGATGCTGATGCCCTGATGGCGGCGATGCATATGCACCTCTATCTGCCATCGCTGTATCTGGCCGATCTTGCCGGTTCGTTTTCCAATCCGGAGTGGATCGGATTGCTGGCCGTGATCTTGCCGATGGGGCTGTTCAACCTCGTGGGGTCGTTGCAGAATCTCGAAAGCGCGGAAGCGGCGGGCGATGCCTATCCCGTCAAGCCATCGCTGGCGGCCAATGGCATCGGTACCATTGCCGCCGCCTGTTTCGGAAGCTGTTTCCCGACCACGATTTATATCGGCCATCCCGCTTGGAAATCGATGGGTGCCGGTGCCGGATATTCGGTCGTCAACGGTATCGCGATCACCCTCTTGTGCTGGTTGGGGCTGGTGGGTTTTGTTTCCGCGCTAATACCTATTGAGGCGGGAGCGGCCATCCTGCTGTGGATCGGGATGATGATTGCGGCGCAGGCGTTTAACGATACTCCGCGCCGCCATGCCCCGGCCGTGGTGGTCGGTCTCGTCCCCGCCATCGCGGCGTGGGGGTTGTTGATGTTGGAGAATGGGCTGCGCGCCGCGGGGACGACGATCGGCGCTGTCGGTGTGGCGGGCGTTGCCGCGCTGCTTCCCATTGCCGGGATGATCGCGCTGGAGCGCGGGTTCATCTTTACCTCCATGATATTGGCCGCGATGACCGCGTGCGTTGTGGATAGACGCTTCCGTACCGCCGCCAACTGGGCTTTTGTCGCTGCGCTGTTCAGCGCCACCGGGATTATCCACGGTTATCGGGTGACGGAGCAGGCTATTGTCAATGCGTATGGGCTCGGAACCACTTGGCCGTTTGTTTTTGGGTATTTGGCTATCGGAGTGCTGTTCCTGCTGTTGGGTAGAGCGCCGCGAAATGGTGCGCGAACGCACTTGTCACACACCTGAACCGGATTGAACCCAAGGGGTGCGAAATCGCAACCCCTTGATTTATTTGGTGAGCCGAGTGCGGCTCGAACGCACGACCCGCAGATTAAAAGTCTGCTGCTCTACCAACTGAGCTATCGGCCCGTTTGGGGAGGATTCGCGGATCACCACGCCCGCGAGGGCGGCGAAGTGTTGTGATTTCACCTCCCGTGT
>WFMN01000036.1 GCA_015489095.1 Mariprofundaceae bacterium
CGCGGTTGTAGCGCTGCCCTTGGCAGGTATCGCACTGCACAAAGACATCGGGCAGAAAGTGCATCTCGACGCAGATGATGCCGTCGCCCTGACACGCCTCGCACCGCCCCCCCTTCACATTGAACGAAAACCGCCCCGGCTTGTAGCCGCGCGCCCGCGCCTCCGGCACCTGTGCAAACAGCTCGCGGATCGGGGTGAACAGCCCGGTGTAGGTGGCGGGGTTGGAGCGCGGCTACAAGCCGGGGAGGTTTTCGTTCAATGTGAAGGGAGGGCGCTGCGAGGCGTGTCAGGGCGACGGCATTATCTGCGTCGAGATGCACTTTCTGCCCGATGTCTTTGTGCAGTGCGATACCTGCCAGGGGCAGCGCTACAACCGCGAGACGCTCGATGTGCGCTACAAGGGGAAGACGATCGCCGAGGTGCTGGAGATGACGGTGGAGCAGGGGGCGGAGTTTTTCAGCGCCATCACGCCGATCCGCCACCGCCTGCAGACGCTGATCGATGTCGGCCTAGGCTATATCCGGCTGGGGCAGCAGGCGACCACCCTCTCCGGCGGCGAGGCGCAACGGGTGAAACTGGCCAAAGAGCTGGCGCGGCGGGCGACGGGCGACACCCTCTACATTCTGGATGAGCCGACCACCGGGCTGCATTTTGATGATGTCGCCAAGCTGCTGGAGGTGTTGCACGCGCTGGTGGATCGCGGCAACAGCGTGCTGGTGATCGAGCACAACCTCGATGTGATCAAAACCGCCGACTGGATTATCGACATGGGACCGGAGGGGGGTGATCGCGGCGGCCAAGTGGTGGTGGCCGGCACGCCGGAGCAGGTGGCGGCGTGTGAAGCGTCGTGGACGGGGCGCTATTTGCGGCGGATGCTCGCCGCGTCAGGGGTGGCGTGACCTCCCGGCGGATTCTCGCCAACACGGCGTTCAACACCGCCGGCCGGGTGTGGATGCTGCTGGTCAACCTGCTGCTGACGCCGCTGATCCTCTCCTACCTCGGCGATAAGCGGTTCGCGCTGTGGGCGCTCTTCTGGACCTTGCAGACTTGGGTCGCCTTTACCGATCTCGGCATCGGCGTGTCGGTGGTGCGGATCGTGGCCGGGCTGGCGTCGAAGATGCACCGTACCAAACTCAACAGCACGCTCTGCTCGGCGTTGGCGTTCAACTTTTCCGTGGCCTTTCTGGTGCTGCTGCTCTCCTGGCTCTTGGCCGGGGAGTTCGTCACCCGTCTCCATGTGGGGGTGCAACTGCAGGGGGATGCGTTGATGATCGCCCTGTTGGGGCCGGTAGTGTTGGTGCTGCTGGCGCTGATTACGGTGTTGGACTGTTTTCTTCGTGGCTTTCAGCGCTACGACCTGATCAATCTGGTGGCGGTTGCGGTTTCGGTGGTCAACGCCGTCGGTGTGTGGATTGCGCTCTACTTCGGTTACGGCATCACCGGGCTCTTGGTGGCGACCATCGTGGTCTATCTGGCGCAGGTGTCGGCGCTGGCGGTGTTGGCGAAGCGGGTCTTTCCCGGGATGCGGTTGCATCTGCGTTATATCAGCCTGCGCCGTCTGCTGCGCATGATGCCGTTCGGGCTGCATCTGCAGGCGGGGCGGCTGGCGGAGCTGGCCAGCTATCAGGCGGATAAGGTTATTTTGGCCATATTTACTCCGCTCTACTTTGTCACCACCTATGATCTTGGTTCCAAGATCGCCTCCATCTTGCGCCAGATTCCCTACCTGTTGACTTCGGCTATCTTTCCAGTGATTTCGCAGTTGCACAGCGATCGCGATTTTGACCGGCTGTGGACGATCTACAGCCGCGGGTCGAAATATCTGTGGATGGTCTCCACGCCGCTCTTTTTCGGTCTGTCGCTTACGGCGCCGCTGGTCATTCAGGCGTGGCTCGGGTATGTCGCTCCCGATGTCCATCGGGCGGTGTTGCTGTTGGGGTTTGGCTTCTGGTGCAGCGTCAATCTGTCGGTGGCGTACAATGTTGGCACCGGCATGGGGTGGAGCAAGCCGGTGATGCATCTCTCGCTTGTGCAGGCGGCCGCGAATCTCGTGCTCTCGTGGTGGTTGGTTTCGGTTGCGGGCTATCCGGGGGTGCTGTATGCGACCGCTTCGACGCTGATGGTGACCAGCGCCTTGTTTTATTGGCGGTTCTGCAAAGAGTTCGGGCGGGATTTGTTCGTGGACTTGCGGTTGTTCCTGCGGGTGTTGACCGCCAATGCCGTGCCGGCGGCTGTGCTGTTGCTTTGGCTGGATGGCACGGGCATCGATGGCGGGTACGCCTCGCGCTGGGCGGTGTTGCCGCCACTGTCGGCCTGCGTTGTTATCTATGTGGTGCTCTATCTGGTGGCGATCCGTCTGCTCAAGCTGCTGGATGGCGCCGACCGCGCGTGGTTGGGGCGTTTTTGTCCGCCGCCAATCTCCCGCTTGCTGTTTGTGGGGTGAATCTATCGTGAATCTTTGGGAACTTTCTGTTGGCAAGTGGCGTCCGCTCTATGATCTGGCGCTCTGGTACCTGCGCAACGCGCCGGTGGATTGGGGCAAGGAGTATCTGCGGCACGGCGTGGTGGGGCATACCCCGAGGTTTGTGCAGTTTACCAACAAGGATGGCATTCGCTTCGAATTGGATGTGCATGAGTGCGTGCAAAAGGCGATTTTCTGCTTCCACTATTTCGAGCCGGAGGATGTGGCGGTGTTCCGGCGGTTTGTGAAGCCCAACGGCGTGCTGCTGGATGTGGGGGCGAACATCGGCCAATACTCGCTGTTGGCATGCAAGCTGATGGGGGAGACAGGGAAGATTTACGCCTTTGAACCGAGCGCAGATGTTCGTGTACGGTTGCAAAAGAATATCGCGTTGAACAGTTTTTCCACGATCGAGGTGGTTCCTTGTGCCGTTGCGGCATCGCGCGGAACCATGAAGTTTTATCCCGCCCATCAGGAGGGGAACCAAGGGGTGGGGTCGCTGATGCCGGCGCAAGCGTTTCGTTCGGAGATCCGCGCGACGGAAGGGGTTGATGTGGATGTGGTCTCCGTGGACGGGTTTTGCGAGGAGCGCGGCATCGACCGTGTGGATATCTTAAAAATCGATGTCGAGGGCTATGACTTGGAGGTGCTAAAAGGCGCCGAGGAGGTGATGCGACGCAACCCCGAGATGCTCATCATGTCGGAGGTTGAGCCGCTGAACCTAGAACAGCTCGGCGCCACGGCGAAGGATTTCTATGCCTTCATGGCGTCGCACGGGTTTGACCCGTGGTATGCGGAGGGGGGCAGGCTAAAAAGGCTCGAAGGCGAAACCCCGCCGTATCATCCCAACCTCTTCTTTCGTTCGCGGCGCCATGCGGGATAGGGATGCTGGTTAGTGTTGAGCAGATCGTAAAAAGTCCATCCGTGGACTTTTTACTTGACGGGAAGTGAAAAACGCGGTTTTCACTTCCCTTACAAACCAAGCACTTGCTTGCGCAAGCGCTCGGTTTGCGCGGCCGTCCGTGGCCGCGATGACGACTTCTTGCGAAGTCGTCAGTGTTA
>WFMN01000037.1 GCA_015489095.1 Mariprofundaceae bacterium
ATGGCGATTCGCGGTTGGAAACCGCTCCTACAGCCCGTAGGAGGGGAATCCTTTCCCCGACCCCCCTGATCGCGATGCCGACTGCTCGCGAAGTCGCCGAGCAAAAGGTTCACGGATGGACTTTTTGCGATGGCATCTGGTATGCTTCGCCTGATGAAGATCGACAGCCAACAGATATCCGACCTGATCACCGCCGCCATTGCCGACGCTCAGGTGTCGGTGCGCTGTTTCTCCGGCGACGATCACTTCGAGGTCGAGGTGGTTTCCCCTGCGTTTGCCGGCAAAAGCCGGGTGGCTCAGCACCAGATGGTCTATGCCGCGCTCGGCGACCACATGCGTCAGGCGATCCATGCGCTGGCGCTGACCACCCGCACCCCCCAATCATGATGACTTCGCAAGCAGTAGTCATCGCGGCCACGAATGGCCGCGCTCAATCATAAGGAGTTCTCCCCCATGTCCATTCAGGAAAAAATCGATCAACTGGTCAAATCACACCGCATCGTATTGTTTATGAAGGGAACCCCGGAATTCCCGCAATGCGGCTTCTCGCAGCAGGTTGCCGCCATCCTCAACCATCTGGGGTGCGAATACGCCGCCGTCAATGTGCTGCTGGATGATGAGGTGCGCCAGGGAATCAAGGAGTACGCCAACTGGCCGACCATCCCGCAGCTCTATATCGACGGCGAGTTTATCGGCGGCTGTGACATCGTGCGCGAGATGTACGACAACGGTGAGCTCCAGCCGCTGGTTGCCGGTTGAGATTGGCACACGACCATTGACTTTCGCCGTCGATCGGATTAGATAACCCGGTGATGGTCGCACTCCCCCTCCCCACCCCGATCTAGCCGCATGGCCGCGCTGCAGACCGGGATCCATCAAAAGCTGGGGCAACAGCTTGCCCTGACCCCGCAACTGACCCAGAGCCTGCGCCTGCTGGCGATGAACGCGGTCGAGCTCGACAGCTATCTCGACGAACTGCTGGAGAGCAATCCGCTCTTGGAGGCGGAGCAGCGCGACAGCGAACAGCACGAAGAGCAAATATCGCTCGAACAGCAGAAGCAGGACCACGAGGCTGAAGCGGAGTGGCGCGAGGGGGGGGATGACCGCTGGGAGTCGATGTACCGCCAGGGCAGAGGCGGAGACGAGGAGTTACGCGAGCTGCAACTGCAACGGGAACAGACCCTGAGCGAATCGCTGCACGAGCAGATCGATCGCCAACCGATGTCGGAACTGCATCACGCCATCGCCCACATGATCATCGACTCGCTGGACGAGGATGGCTACTACCGCGATGACGGCGAGGCGGTGGCTAGGGCGCTGGATACCACCCCGGCCGAGGTGCAGCGGGTGTTGGAGCAGGTGATTCACCAACTGGAACCGGCGGGAATCGGCGCCCGCGATCCGATGGAGTGCCTGCTGCTGCAACTCGGCGACAATGCCGAGGATATCTGGGCGCGACGCCTGCTGCTGGATGCGGGTGATCAGTTGACGGCGAGCGACGCCGAGCTGGTCACCATCACCGGCATGGGGCGCGAGAAGATCGCCGCCGCCCGCGCCAGGCTCCGGCGTCTCGACCCCTTTCCCGGACACGGCCTGCATGGACACAACACCGTCTATATCAAGCCGGAGCTCATCTTCCGCCTCAACGATCAGCGCGAAATCGAGGTGGAGGTGCCCGATAGCCGCTGGCGCGGCATCACCATCAGCGATCGTTGGCAGGGGCGGAAGTGGAGCGGTCAGGACAAGGTGTTCATGGATGCCGCCACCACCGAGGCCAAATGGCTGCTCTACGCGCTTGAGCAGCGCAAGGAGAGCCTGATGAAGGTGGGTATGGCGCTGGCGCGCCATCAACGCGCCTTTCTGGAGTACGGCATGCTCGGCATCAAGCCGCTGACGCTGCAAAATGTCGCCGACGAGGTAGGGTTGCACGAATCGACCGTGTCGCGGGTGACCAACGGAAAATATGCCCAAACCCCGATCGGCTTGATCGAGATGCGCCGCTTTTTCTCCGCCGGCCTGCCGACACGGGGTGGCGGCATGATCTCGGTCTATCGCGTCATGCAACGCATCCGAGCGCTGATCGCCTCCGAGCCGCCCAAGTTCCCGATTTCGGATCAGGCGATGGCGGATCGGCTGCGGGCGGAGGGCATCGAGGTTGCCCGCCGCACCGTAGCCAAGTATCGCGAACAGTTAGGGTTGCCCACCAGCAACCAGCGCAAGAAGGCGTATCGACAGCAGAGCAAGGAGAAGGCCTGATCCACCAACGCGCGGCCACGGACGGCCGCGCAAACCGGGCGCCTGCGTGGGCGAGTGTTCGGTTTGTAAGGGATGATGACTTCGCAAGAAGTCATCATCGCGGCCACGGATGGCCGCGCAAACCGAGCGCTTGCACAAGCAAGTGCTTGGTTTGTAAGGGAAGTGAAAACCGCGTTTTTCGCTTCCCGTCAAGCAAAAGTCCATGGACGGACTTTTGCGATCCGCTCAGGGATGTGAAAATCGCCATTTTCGCTTCCCGTCAAGCACCAAGGCCATGGACGGGTTTGGTGCGACGCAATACAACCTAAGGAGCTGTGAATGAATATATCGATCACCGGACGCAATGTTGAGCTGACGGAACCCATCAAGGCCTATGTCCATGAAAAACTAGGGCACCTTAAACACTCGTTTGATTATGTCGTGGATGTGAGGGTAACGCTGCAGGTTGACAAGTTCCGCCACCGTTGCGAGGTGACCATTCAGGCCAACAACATCACCATCAACGGTAGCAAAGAGACCGAAGATATGTATGCCTCCATCGATGGCACCATCGACAAGATCAACCGCCAGTTGAAACGCTACCGCGCCAAGCTGCGCAAACATCAAGGCAGGCTGGAGCATCGCAACGGCAAGCGGTTCGCGGTGGAGCACAAGGTGTTGCGCCCGGCGGAGGATGATGAATTGGCGGAGGATCACCAGCCAGAGACCATCCACCACGAGGTGATTCATGCCGAACCGATGCGGGTGGATGAGGCGGTCATGCGGTTGGAGCTGGGTGAGCAGAACCATCTGTTGGTATTCAGCAATATCGAAACCGACAAGATCAATATCCTCTATCGGCGTGAGGATGGCAGCATTAGCTGCCTCGAACCGGATCTGGGATAACCGCACCCCCGGCAAGCGGGGTGTGGCAACCACGCCCCGCTTGCGGAAGCGAGGAGAGATATGGTGATAGCCAGTGACAACATTGTGCTCGACTCCCAAGCCGGCAGCAAACGCGGCGTGCTCAGCGAGATGATCGCATTGCTGCCGTCGATGGACGCCGATCAGGTGATGGATCTTGTCATGGCGCGTGAAAAGCTGGGCAGCACCGGCATCGGCCACGGCGTTGCCCTGCCGCACGCCCGCATGCCGGGGCTGACGGAACCGGTCATCGTGCTGTTGCGCCACCGCGACGGGGTCGATTTCGATGCCATCGACGGTCAGCCGGTACACCTAGTACTGCTGCTGTTGGTGCCGGACGACGACGACAAGGGGCACCTCGACCTGCTGGCACAACTGGCGCGCAAGTTGCAGAGCGCAACCCTCCGACAACAGATGATGGCCGCCGAAAGCAGGGAGGAGCTGGCCGCCCTCTTTAAGCGGTAAAAGGGTGCGCATATCAACGAGGTAGCACCTCCGGCGCGCATCTCCATGCGCGAGCTGCTCCAGCGATGGAGCGGCACCATGAAACTCACCCTGCTCGCGGGGGAGGCGGGGCTGCACCGCTATATCGACCATCCGCGCATCCAGAAACCGTCGCTCGCCTTCGCCGGCTTCCTCTACAATCTGCACGACTACCGCCTACAGGTGGTGGGCAGCACCGAAATCGCCTATCTGGAGTCCCTATCGGAGGAGCGACAGCGCAAGGTGGTACAAGACACCTTCGCCCTCGGCCTGGCCGGGGTGGTGATCACCCGCGGCATCGACCCTCCCGACTGCATCCTGCGGGCGGCACGCGACACCGACACCCCGCTGATCTCCACCCCCATGACCTCCGGCCAGTTCATGACCGACATGACGCTGCTGCTCTCACACCGCCTAGCGCCGGTCACCTACCAGCATGGCGTCTATCTCGACATCTTCGGCCTGGGGGTGCTGCTGATCGGTGAGAGCGGCATCGGCAAGAGCGAGATCGGCTTGGAGCTGGTTGCGCGCGGTCACCAACTGGTGGCGGACGATATGGTGCAACTGGTGCGCGAGGGGGCGGATGTGCTGGTGGGACGCAGCCCGGATCCGCTGCGCGACCACATGGAGATCCGCGGGATGGGGGTGATCAACATCCGCCAACTCTTCGGCGCAGGCGCGATCACCCCCACCAAGCGGGTGCAACTGGTGGTGGAGCTGGTGCACTGGGACGCCTTCTCCGAAGAGGAGCGGCTAGCACCGGTGGACGACACCATCTGCCTGCATGATGTCCACATCCCCCGCTCTAGGCTGCCGATCCGCCCGGGACGGTCGATGGCGATTCTGGTGGAGGTTGCGGCGAAAAACCGGCTGCTGAAAC
This sequence comes from Mariprofundaceae bacterium, assembly GCA_015489095.1. Taxonomy (GTDB): domain Bacteria; phylum Pseudomonadota; class Zetaproteobacteria; order Mariprofundales; family J009; genus S009-29. The sequence continues at coordinate 4,523 of WFMN01000037.1, forward strand.
TGAGCGGCGTGGATAGCAACCGGCAGTTTGCCAAACAGTTGCAGGCCCGCATCCGGGGAGAAGCGACATGATCATCATCTCAGGCCTCTCGGGGGCGGGCAAAAGCACCGCCCTGCACACCTTGGAGGATCAAGGGGTGTTCTGCACCGACAACCTCCCTCCCGAGCTGCTTGAACAGTGGGCGCAGGTGGCGCTGCGCCACCACCGCCATGCCGCCGTCTGCGTCGATGTGCGCAGCGCGGAGTCCTCCAAGCTGCTGATCGCCGATCTCGGCCTGCAGCTGCAAGCCCACCCCGACTGGAAGCTCCTGTTCATCGAGGCCGACCACGATGCGTTGCTGCGCCGCTTCAACACCCTGCGCCGCAAGCACCCCTTCGCCCCCGATGTGCCGGTGGGTGACGCCATCGCCCGTGAGCGCGACGCCCTCGCCCCCCTGCGGCGGGAGGCCGACCGCTGCCTCGACAGCAGCCAACTCAACCCCTACGAGTTGGCGGATCTGGTACAGCAGTTCTGGGGAGAGTTCGCCCAGGGCGAGATTGCCACCCCCCAACTGATGACCACCCTGACCTCGTTCAGCTACCAGCGCGGCCTGCCGCAGGAGGCGGATATGGTGATGGATGTCCGCTTTCTCCCCAACCCCCACTACGAGGCGGGGATGGCGCAGCAAACCGGTATCGACCCCGCGGTAGCGGAGTTTTTGCGCCGTTTTCCACAAACCGAGGCTGCAATAACGCAGATCTGCCAGTGGTTGGAGATGGTGCGCCCACAGATGGTGCAGGAGCGCAAGCGCTACTTTACGCTGGCCATCGGCTGCAGCGGCGGCCGCCACCGCTCGGTCTTCGTGGTGGAGCAACTGGCGCGGTGGATGGCCACCCAACCGGAGTGGCTGCCGTGCAGCGTGCG
>WFMN01000038.1 GCA_015489095.1 Mariprofundaceae bacterium
AGCACATAGCGCTCCTGCGCCTCATTGCACCAGATCTGCATCGGGCTCATGCCCGGCTCCATGTTGTGTACCGCGCGCAGGTCGATCCAGCCGCCGCAATCGGCGTCACTGATCAGCTCCGGCACCGCGTTGGAGAGGCCGCCGGCGCCGATGTCGTGGATGAAGCGGATCGGGTTGGCGTCGCCCAACTGCCAGCAGCGGTCGAGCACCTCCTGGCAGCGCCGCTCCATCTCCGGGTTGCTGCGCTGCACCGAGTCGAAATCGAGCGCCTCGCTGTTGGCGCCGGCATCCATGCTGGAGGCGGCGCCGCCGCCTAGGCCGATCAGCATCGCCGGCCCGCCGAGCTGGATCACCAGCGCCCCCTCCGGCACGGTTTGCTTATGCACATGGCGGGCATCGATGTTGCCGACGCCGCCGGCGAGCATGATCGGCTTGTGGTAGCCGTAGAGGGTGTCGCCCACCTGCTGGGCGTAGCTGCGGAAGTAGCCGCACAGGTTGGGGCGGCCGAACTCGTTGTTGAACGAGGCGGCGCCGATCGGCCCCTCGATCATGATCTCCAGCGCCGAGGCGATGCGCGCCGGCTTGCCGATCTCCGCCTCCCACGGCTGCGGTAGCGCCGGGATGTGGAGGTTGGAGACCGAAAAGCCGCACAGTCCCGCCTTGGGTTTGCCGCCGATGCCGGTGGCGCCTTCGTCGCGGATTTCGCCGCCGGAACCGGTGGCGGCGCCGGGAAAGGGGGCGATGGCGGTCGGGTGGTTGTGGGTCTCCACCTTCATCAGGATGTGGCTGGTGACGGCGTGGGCGCGGTAATGGCCGGCGCTGTCGGGGTGGAAGCGTTGCGCGGCGCCCCCTTCGATGATCGACGAATTGTCGCTGTAGGCGACCAAGGTTCCCTGCGGATGCGCCTGGTGGCTGTGGCGGATCATGGCGAACAGCGATCGCGCCTGCGGCGTGCCGTCGATAATCCAGTCGGCGTTGAAGATCTTGTGGCGGCAGTGCTCGGAGTTGGCCTGCGCGAACATCATCAGCTCGGCGTCGGTCGGGTTGCGCCCCATGCGGGTGAAGGCGTCGGCGAGGTAGTCGATCTCATCGGCCGCCAGCGCCAGCCCCAATGTCCGGTTGGCGGTTTCGAGCGCCGCCCTGCCTTCGGTCAGCAGCGCCACCCGGGTGAGCGGTTGTGGCCGCTGGTGGCGGAAGAGCGCTTCCAGCTCGGCCAGCGAGCCGAAACAGGCCTCCGTCATGCGGTCGAAGAGCAGCGCGGTGAGGGCGGCGTCATCGGCATCTTGGCCGCTGATGCGCCAGCCATGCGCCCGCTCCAAGCGGATTAAGCCCTCGAGGCCGCCCAGGCGGGCGATCTCGGTCGCCTTGCTCGACCACGGAGAGATGGTGCCGATGCGCGGGGCGGTGATCGCGCCGTCCTCCCAGCCGGTGATCGGGCGGCAGCGATCGCCGATGATCGCCTGTAGCCGCGCGGTTTCACTGTCACTCCATCGGCTTGATACTTCGGCTAGGTAGATCGCGCGGCAATCCACGCCATCAATACGCAGGCCGCATTGCCGCGCCTGATTGATCAGTCGGGCGCCACGAAACGGAGAGAGCCCCGAGTCCCCCAGAAAAAAGAGTTGAAGTTTCACAGTGTTTATCCTTGATGTTCCATTTCCTGTCAACGACTTCGCAAAAAGTCCATGGACGGACTTTTTGCGATGTGCTCAAAGCTGACGACTTCGCAAGAAGTCGGCATCGCGGCCACGGATGGCCGCGCAAACCGAGCGCTTGCGCAAGCAAGTGCTTGGTTTGTAAGGGAAGTGAAAACCGCGATTTTCGCTTCCCGTCAAGCAAAAAGTCCATGGACGGACTTTTTGCGATCTGCTCAAAGCTGTTTGCCCGCCATCTTTTTCACGACCCGATATCGTTGCAACCGGCTGTTGGGCTTGTCGGGTATGGTGGGCTCGATTAACCCCCGTTCCAACGCAGGACGAAGATAGTTCGCCCGGAAAGTCTCACGATGCTTCAATCCCAGCATCTCACGCAGTTCGCTTGCCGATTTTTCACCATCCTGCAGACATTGAAGCAGCTGCGCGACTCTCGTGTCTGGCCTAGTCAGTGACTGGGTCGGTGACTGGGTCGGTGACTGGGTCGGTGACTGGGTCGGTGACTGGGTCGGTGACTGGGTCGGTGACTGGGTCGGTGACTGGGTGGTGTTTCCGCCTTCATGATGCCCCGGATAGATCCGGTGCTCCGGCAGATAGTGGAAGGTTACCCATAGTTCGTTCGTGTCACTGCGAATCTTCGGAGGCGGGCATCCGGCTTCCGCGCACGCCCGCATGATACACTCGATTCCGCGCCCCCACGATTCAATCAGGCCTGCCCGGAAGAACGCATTGGCGATATCGGGGTTGTATGGTTGTGACGCATGTTTACCCAGCAACTTTTCCACCGTCCAGTCGGACGGCAATGCTCCCGGGTTCCAGACCATCAACTTGTCGGGATAGACGCTGATCTGGATCGGAATGCTACTGGCGTAATCCTTGTGTACTACCGCATTCAACACAGCCTCTCGCAATGCTGCATCAGGCACGGGAAATGTCTCGATGCGTTGCAATCCTTCATACCGAATCCATGCGCGCAGATATTTAGTATGCAAAATATCGACCGTTTGGTTGACTTGAGACAGCAGGTCTCCCTGTACCTCATCTTGGTAACGCAAATCGGCATCATTCTCGAAATAGCCGATTTTTATGTAAGCACCACCGATTCGTCGTTCCGGTTCCGCATGGAAGAGCAATGCAGCAGCATTGGTCAGGTAATCGCCATTCACTAGGTGCAATTTTTCCAATAGGTGACGGTTATCCTCCATCAGTATGGCTTCTGGTAGCCGCTTACTGCGTAGCGCCAGTTGACGGAATTGATCGAACGCCCGGTCATCCAGCTCTGCCGGTTGCAACCCCGGTAGTGGTGATCCATCCCATGTGCGCCCATATTTTCTCAGCAGAAAACGATCCAGCGCGGAACCTTTGAGCAACTGATTGGTGCTGCCGCTGCGAAAGTAGTATTCACCCCTGTAATTCACCGGACAGGGATGGGCGTCCACGGCGATTTCCAGTAACGCCTTGCCATTTTCTTTTCGCAGTCTGACAGCAACCATAATGCCCAAGGTGTCGCGCACTTTGTTGGGAAGGTCTTCAAGCAGTTTGTCTGCATGGGGCACGCCTATCGCCTCACCCGCATTGTTGCGGCCGACTATCAGTACACCTCCCCCTGCATTGGCGAAACCGCAAATCCATTTGAGGTAATCGTCCTTCCATCTCTGCTTGTATTCCACCATCTGGTGTTCGGTCATCTCGGCCTCTCCCGCCCATTGATGCACGGGGTGAAATGACGATTTCGCGAGAGGTCGGTGGCACGGCCACGGACGAATCGTTTACGAAGCCGTATTGAAGATGTTCGCAACACCCCCATGGACGGACTTTCGACAGTGTGGTCAATCATTGCCCGAATCCACCTCTGTTTCCGCGTTCATTCCGGCAGCTTTGCCGCGGTGGCGAATCCTGTCAACCCGTCCGCCGCGATGGATGACGGAATCATCGCTTGGCATCTGCCAAGTCCCCCCTAGAGTGCGCTGCCCGCTGGCGCGCTGTCGTCGGCGCTCTCCTTGCGGAAGCTCCGTTGGGATCACATGTATTGCATACAGGAGGTTCAGGCCATGGCCATTGAACGCACACTTTCGATTATCAAGCCGGACGCAATCGCCAAGAATGTGGTTGGGGACATCATCCGGCGCTTTGAGGAGAACGGGCTGTCGGTGGTTGCCACCCGCCGTATTCATCTGACCGCTGAGCAGGCAGGCCGGTTTTACGCCGTGCACAAGGATCGTCCCTTTTTCGGCCCGCTCTGCGCATTCATGAGTTCCGGCCCGATCCTGGCGATGGTGCTGGAGGGGAAAAACGCCGTGCGCCTGAACCGGCAACTGATGGGGGCGACCAACCCCAAGGAGGCCGATGCCGGTACCATCCGCGCCGATCACGCCGAGTCGATCGATGCCAACGCGGTGCATGGCTCGGATTCGCTGGAGAACGCCGCCACCGAGATCTCCTTCTTCTTCGCCGACATCGATATCTACAGCAGCTAGCGCGGGATGACCACCGCATCCACCGATTCCGATGCCCTGCCCGAACAGGTAGCGGTACGGCGCAGCAAGCTGGCGCGGCTGCGCGAGCAGGGGGGCGCCTACCCCAACCACTGGCGCTGCGATGCCCACGCCGCCGATCTGCAGGCGACCTACGCGGATTGGGACAACGCCCGGCTGGAGGAGGCGGCGATCACGGTACGGCTGGGGGGGCGCATCATGGGGCATCGGGTGATGGGCAAATCGAGTTTTGTCCACATCCAGGATGGCAGCGGCCGCATTCAGCTCTTTCTGCACCGCGATACCTTGACGCCGGAGCGCTACAATCCGACCAAGAAGTGGGATCTGGGCGACATCGTCGGTGCCAAGGGGCAGCTCTTCCGCACCCGCACCGGCGAGTTGTCGGTACGGGTGGAGGAGATTGTGCTGGTCGCCAAGTGCCTGCGTCCGCTGCCGGAGAAGTGGAAGGGGCTGCAGGACAAGGAGCAGCGCTACCGTCAGCGCTATGTCGATCTGATGACGGCGCCGGAGGTGCGCGACACCTTTCTGTTGCGCTCGAAGATCGTGTCGCGGCTGCGCCGCCACCTAGAGCGCGAGGGGTTCATCGAGGTCGAGACCCCGATGCTGCAGACGCAGGCCGGGGGTGCCGCCGCCCGCCCCTTTACCACCCATCACAACGCGCTCGATATCGACCTCTTCCTGCGTATCGCGCCGGAGCTTTACCTCAAGCGGCTGATCGTGGGCGGTTTTGAGCGGGTGTTCGAGATCAACCGCAACTTTCGCAATGAGGGGATCGACGCCACCCACAACCCCGAATTCACCATGGTGGAGTTCTATCAGGCGTGGGCCGATTTTCACGACGCGATGGATACCACCGAGGGGCTGATCCGCGCGGTGGCGGCCGATTGTGGCATCAGCGAGGTGGCGTGGGACGGGGTGACCTTCGACCTGACCAAGCCGTTTCAGCGCATCCGCATGGACGATGCCGTGGTGGCCAAGCGCCCCGATCTCGCGGGGCACACCACCAACAAGGGGCTGCTGGCCACCGTCTGCCTGCAGGAGATTCCCGACATCAAGCCGCTGATCACTTGGAAGGCGGGCCATTACCTCAACGCCCTGTTCGAGGCGTTGGTGGAGCCGGAACTGCAACAGCCCACCTTTGTCACCCACCATCCGGTGGATATCTCCCCGCTGGCGCGGCGCAACGAGGAGGATCCATCGGTGACCGACCGCTTCGAGCTCTTTATCGCCGGCAAGGAGATCGCCAACGGCTTCTCCGAGCTGAACGATCCCGATGATCAGCGGAGCCGTTTCATGGCGCAGGCCGAAGCCAAGGCCGCCGGGGATGCCGAGGCCAGCGGCGTGGATGAAGACTACCTGCAGGCGCTGGAGTTCGGCATGCCGCCGACCGCCGGGGTGGGCATCGGCGTGGATCGGTTGGTGATGATGTTGACCGGGCAGCATTCGATCCGCGATGTGCTGCTCTTTCCGCATATGAAACCGGTGTCGGGCTAGGGGAGGAGGAGCCATGTTTGCCAGCAAGATTATGACCACCGAGGTGATCACCTGCAGACCCGATCAGCCGGTGCGCGAGGTGGTGGATCTGTTGGTCGCCAAGCATCTGCGGGTGATTCCGGTGGTGGATGACAACGGCAAGCTGGTGGGGTCGATCAACACCCTCTCCATCCTCAACCGTATCGTGCCGGAGTATATCGTGACCGGCGACCTGAAATCGGTGCCGTTTGCCCCCGATATCGGCCTGTTGCGCAAACACTTCAAGGCGCTGGAGGATGGCGGCAAGCAGGCCTGCGACATCATGGAGCGCAACCCGACCAAGGTGCATGAGCATGAGTCGCTGTTGTCGGTCACGGCGGCGCTCATCACCTACGACCGTTTCGAGTATGTGCTGGTGGTCGATCATGACGACACCCTGCTGGGGGTGATCTCCAGCGGCGATATCCTGCGGGCGTTGTATGCCGCATCCCCTAGCGACATCGAGCGTGTCTGAGTGGTAGCCGAGGGTAGCGTGGCGGTGCCGGCACATTCGGCAACCGCCATTTTTGGACTGCCCAGCGTCTGGCTGGCGGTGACGATACTGCTGGCGGTCTATGCGGTGATCATGGTGGAGAAGTTCAACCGCGCGGTGCTGTCGCTGCTCGGCGCCTGCATCATGGTGTTGAGCGGGGTGCTGACGCAGGAGCAGGCGATTCACGGCATCGATTTCAACACCATCGGCCTATTGACCGGGATGATGGTGATCGTGGCGATCAGCCAGAAAACCGGGATGTTTCAGTATGTTGCCATTCGCTCGGCCAAGGCGGTGAAGGGTGAGCCGTGGGGGGTGCTGACGATGTTGTCGGTGGTGACCGCCATCTTCTCCGCCTTCCTGGATAATGTCACCACCGTGCTGCTGATCGCGCCGGTCACCCTGCTGATCACCGACGCGCTCAATATCAAGCCCTACCCCTTTCTATTCAGCGAGATTTTGGCCTCCAACATGGGGGGGACGGCGACCCTGATCGGGGATCCGCCCAACATCATGATCGGCTCGCAGGCGGGTCTCAGTTTTTATGATTTCCTAGTCAACCTAGCGCCGATCATCCCGGTGATCTTCGTGGTGACGATGGGCTGCATCTGGCTGATCTTCGGCCGCCAGTTGCACGCCACCGACGAGGCGCGGGAGCTGATCATGGAGTTCAACGAGCATGAGGCGCTCAAAGATATCCCGCTGCTGAAAAAGTCGTTGCTGGTGTTGGGGCTGGTGCTGATCGGTTTTACCTGCGCCCATGGTTTGGGTCTGGAGCCGGCCACCATCGCCATGTTCGGCGCGGCGCTGCTGCTGTTGTTGCAGTCGTGGGAGCACGATCTGGAGTCGAAGAACCATGACTTTGAAGGGGTCATGGCCGAGGTGGAGTGGACCACGATCCTCTTCTTTGTCGGGCTGTTTATCATTGTCACCGGTGCCGAACACACCGGAGTGATCAAGCTGCTGGCGGCCGAGCTGTTGGAGTTGACCGCCGGGGATTTCGACAACACGGTGGCGGCGGTGCTGTGGACATCGGCATTGGCCTCGGCGCTGATCGACAACATCCCCTTCGTCGCCACCATGATTCCGATGATCGAGGATATGGCGCCCACCTTCGGCGGCGAGGAGGCGCTCCGGCCGTTGTGGTGGGCGTTGGCACTGGGCGCATGCTTAGGCGGCAACGGCTCGTTGATCGGCGCCTCCGCCAACCTGATCGTGGCTGGCTTCTCCCAGCGGGCGGGGCACCCCATCGCCTTTCTCACCTTCATGAAGCATGCGTTTCTGTTGATGGTGCTGAGCATCGTGATCTCGCATCTCTACATCGCCATTCGCTATCTCTAGACCATGACAGCATTGCAAAGGCAATCATCGCCCATAGACGAGTTCGGGGAAAGGATTCCCCTCCTACAGGCTGTAGGAGCGGTTTCCAACCGCGAATTGCCTTGGGCGGACTTTTTGCGATGTGATAACCCCTCAGGAGCAACTACCCGTGACGCAATATGATGTGTACGGCATTGGCAATGCCATTATGGATATTCAGGTGCAGTGTGATGACCTCTTTTTGCTGGAACACGGCATCGAGAAGGGGGTGATGACGCTGGTCGAGGCCGATCGTCAGCGGGAGTTGCTCGATGCCTTGCAGGGGCGGGAGCTTCACTTCTGCTCCGGCGGCTCGGCGGCCAACACCATTGTCGGGATCGCCGAAATGGGTGGGAAGTGCGGCTACGCCTGCCTCACCGGCAACGACCGTCACGGCGCGATGTACCTAGAGGAGATGCGCGAGTTGGGGATTGCCATCGACACCCCCGCCGCACCCGGGCTCACCGGAAGCTGCTTGGTGCTGATCACCCCAGATGCCCAGCGTACCATGCTGACCCACCTCGGTGTTTCGGCCGCATTGCAACGCGCCCATGTGGATGGCGCGGCCATCGGGAGGGCGCGTTTTCTCTATGTGGAGGGCTACCTCTTTGCCGGCGAGGAGACCCGTGCCGCGGCGCTGGAGGCGATCAGGCTGGCCAAGGCGCAGGAGGTGCAGGTGGCGCTCACCCTCTCCGATCCGTTCCTGATCGACATCTGTCGCGGGCAGTTTCTCGCGCTGATGGAGGAGGGCAGTATCGATCTGCTGTTCTGTAACGAGATTGAGGCGCGGGCGCTGGCGGGGAGTGACGATCCGCGTGCCTGCGCGCTGTGGCTGCATCGGTATGTGGCCAATGTGGCGCTGACACTGGGAGCCAACGGCTCCCTGATCGTGGATGACGGCGCTATCATCGCGATTGACGGGGTGAAGGTGGAGGCGGTGGATACCACCGGCGCCGGCGATATGTACGCCGCCGGCGTGCTGTTCGGCATCACCCATGGTCGGAGCTGGCAGCAGGCAGGAGCCATTGGCAGCCGTGCCGCCGCCCGGATTGTCGCCCAGTTGGGAGCGCGCTTGGGCGGCGCATCGGCGCGGGATATCCTCGGCTAGACCTGCAACCTATGCCCCACCCGCAGCTACAAGCGTGGCTGGCGCAAAACCGGAAGTTGGCCGATCAGCGCCAGCGCCGTGATCCCGATTTTTTTAGCAGACAGGCGGAGGCGCACGCGCCGGAACTGCTCTGGATCGGCTGCTCCGATGGGCGGGTTTCGCCCGATCAACTGCTCAACCTCCCCGCGGGGTCGGTGTTTGTCCATCGCAATATCGGCAACATCTTTGCGTCAAATGATCTCAACTGCTTGGCGGTGTTGGAATATGCTGTCGATGTACTCAAGGTTCCCGATATTGTGGTCTGTGGCCACCACGGTTGTGGTGGCATTCGTCACGCATTAAGCAGTACCGGATCGGCACCGGTTGACCTGTGGACCGATCAGATCCGTTTCGCCTATGAGCTCTTTCATCAATATCTGGATGATATCAATGACTTTTCCCATCGTTGTGATCGGATGTCGGAGATCAATGTGCGGGCGCAGGTGTACAATATCAGCCGCAGCTCCATTGTCCGTGACGCATGGAAACATGGCCAACCGCTGGCGATCCACGGCCTCTGCTATCGGATCGAGGAGGGGCGTCTGTTTGCCGTTTGTGAATCGATCTGCGATGAGGCGTCACTACAGAGGCAGGCCAATGCCAGCGGGAGCTAGCGCGACCCCCTAGCGCTCCCGTAGGCGCGACCAGAAGCGGCGTTCGAGCAGCGCATCCAGTGATAGCCTGCCGGGACCGCTGAAGGTGAGCGCCAGCAGCATCAATCCCCACGCCTTGTGATCGATGAAATCGCTGCCGGTCAGACCGTTCCACAGCCCGTTGGGCCATAGCGCCGGATAGGAGATGACGGCGACGATGTTATAGACGAACAGCATCGCGGCGGCCGGTCGCCCCAACAGCCCCAGCGCCAGAAAGCAAGGGAGCGTCAGCTCGGTCCAGGTGCCGAGCGTGGCGGCAAGATCGGGCGAAATCAGCGGCACCTGATACTCGTAGTTGAAGAGATAGGCGGTGCCCATCGGATCGTTGAGCTTGACCACCCCGGCGCGCCAGAAGGAGAGCGCCACCCAGAGGCGGAACAAGAGCAGGCCGAGCGGCTGCAGCATGTTGAGCCAGCCGGAGATTCGGCGGTACCCGCGATCAATGGTAAGAAGCAGGTTTTTCATGATGTTATATCCATGGCTTGGGGATGAAGATCGAGAATAAGGCGGTTGGCGGCGAGCAGCGGCAGCAGCGTGGCAAGATCGAAATCGGGAAATCCCTGCGCGCGGGTCAACTCCCACGCCGTCTGCATCGCCTCGCCCCCGATGACCGCGCGCAGGAAGTGTGCTTCGGCCGGATCGATGGGCTGCATCGCGATCTGGCCGCCATCACGCCAGATCAGCAGCGATGCTCCGCCCGATGCGGGGTCGGGCGGCTCTCCTTGTTGTTCGGTGGCGAAACGCCAGATGGCAAACAGCGGATAGTCGCTGGTCACCAGTTGCAGCGACGGGTGGAGCAGCAGGCGCAGCGGCGCGGCGTCCGCTTGCCGTAGCCTGTGGGCGACATTCTCGGGTGGCATCCCCTCGCCCTCGGGGGCGAGAAAACCCACCTGCCGCGCCCACTCCAGCCGGGCGATATCGGGGAGGTAGGGGTGTTGCGCGGCCTCCTCCATGGTGG
>WFMN01000039.1 GCA_015489095.1 Mariprofundaceae bacterium
CCCATCGGCACCGCCACCACCACCATGTCGGCATCGGCCACCGCCGCCAGATCGTGCGACCAGCGGTCGATAATCCCCAATTTTTCCGCCGTGATCAGGTTCTCCGCGTCGCGCCCGATGCCGGTCACCGTCTCCACCGCCCCCGCCGCGCGCAGCACCCGCGCCAGCGAGCCGCCGATCAATCCGACGCCGACAATCGCAAGGTGGTTGATTCTCATCCCGCGGCCAGCCACTGCCGCAGGGCTTCCAACAGGCGGCGATTCTCTTCCGGCAGCCCCACCGTGATCCGCACCGATTCCGCCATGCCATACGGGGCGAGCGGGCGTAGAATCAGCCCCTGCGCCTCCATATCCCGCACCAGCCGCGCCGCATCCGGGTGGTTGAGCAGCACGAAATTACCATGGCAGGGTGCCTGCAACAGCCCCATTTCACCAAGCGCCGTCTCCATCCGCCCGCGCTCGGCAATCACCCGCCGCACCTTGTCGCGCACCCAGTCGCCCTCGGTCAACGCCGCCACCGCCGCCGCCTGCGCGATTAGATTAAGGTTGAAGGGCGCACGAAAACGGTTCACCACCTCGATCAGCGCCGCATCCGCCACCGCGTAACCGACCCGCAACCCCGCCAGCCCATACGCCTTGGAGAAGGTGCGGCAGATCACCAGCCCCGGATGGCGCAGCCGGCCGATGCTCTCCCCCAGCTCCTCCTCGACAAACTCGACATAGGCCTCATCCACAACCACCACGATATGGGGCGGAACCCGATCGAGCATCGCCTGCAGCGCATCCAGCGTGTGCAGCGTGCCGGTAGGGTTGTTGGGGTTGGCGATGCAGATCACCTTGGTGCGATCGTCGATCTCCGCCACCATGCCATCGAGGTCGTGGCGCAGCCCGTCCGGCTCGGCCACCGCCCGCCCGTCGGCACCGGCCGCCGTGGTCGCCAGCGCATAGACGATGAAACCGCGCGCGCTGTAGATCACCCCATCGCCCGCACCGGCGAAGGTGCGGATCAGCAGCTCCAGCACCTCGTTGGAGCCGTTACCCAGCAGGATCTGCGCCGCATCCACCCCGTGTTTGGCGGCAAGCGCCTGCTTGAGCTCGGTGGCGTTGCCATCGGGATAGCGGTGCACCTCGCCCGCCGCCGCCACAATCGCCGCCCGCGCCGCCGGTGGCGGGCCGAACGGGTTTTCGTTGGAGGCGAGTTTCAGCGCGTGGTCAATCCCTTGCTCGCGCAGCAGCTGCGCAACCGGCTTGCCCGGCACATAGGGGCGCAACCTGCGGCTCTGCGCCACCGCCTGCGCCGCCCAGTCCAATCCTCCTTGCGTCAAAGGGGAGAAGCGACCGGGTAGGATCCCAGAACGCGCACCTGCACCGTCGCCATCTGGCCGATCTCGCCCAGCGCGTCGGCAACGGCGGGGTCGCTGCGGTGCCCCTCCACATCGATAAAGAAGAGGTAGGCCCACTGCCCCTTGCGCGATGGGCGCGACTCGATGCGGGTCAGGCCGATATCGCGCTTGGCGAAGGGGCGCAGCAGCGAAAAGAGCGCGCCGGGCTCATCTTGGATCGACAGCACCAGCGCCGTTTTATCCCTTCCCGACGGCGGCGAGTCGTGATCGCCAACCACATAAAAACGGGTCATGTTGTCGCGCTGATCCTCGATATTGCGTTGCAACAGCGAAAGATCGCAGCAGTCCACCAAGCTGTACGGACCGATCGTCGCCGCGTGACGCCAGTCGATCGCCCCCTCCGACCCGCCATCCTCCGCCGCGTCGCGGGCGGCGACAATCATGTGCGCCCCCTCCACCGTGGAGCTGCTCTCGATCAACTCGGCCCGCGGCAGATGCTCCTCCAACCAGCCCCGACACTGCGCCAGCGGCTGGCGGTGGCTGATCACTTGGCGGATGTCGGAGAGCGTCGATGCGTAGCTGAACAGATGGTGGTGAATCTCCAGTTGCACCTCGGCACACACCTTGGCCTGCCGCCCCTCCTCCGCCAGCAGATCGAGCGCGTAGGTCACCGCCCCCTCCAGCGTGTTCTCGACCGGCACCACGCCGTAGGCAACCTGCCCCCGCTCCACCATACTGAATATCTGGCTGAAATTGGCGCAGGGCTGATAATGGGCGGTCGCCCCGAACTGCCGGGTCGCGGCGATGTGCGAGAAGGTTCCTTCCGGCCCCAAAAAGGCCACCGACAGCGGGTGCTCCAGCGCCAAGCAGGCGCCGATCACCTCACGAAACACCCCGTGCACCGCCGCATCGGGAAGGCGCACCCTTCCGCTCCGCTGCTGCTGATTCTGCTCCAGCAACCGGCGGATGATCGACGCCTCGCGGCTGGGCACATAAAAGGGGGCGTCGCCACTGCTCTGCTTGCGCTCGCCCACCTCCGCGGCCAACCCCGCCCGCCGCCACAACAGCGCTAGGATCTCATCATCCACCTCATCGATCGCCGCCCGCAGATCATCCAGCGAGGGGTTGGAATGCAACGGTTCGTCACGCATACGCGGAGCAGGCTAGCCACACCATAGAGAAAATCGAATCCGAGCGAACGCTTCAAGGCGATGTATGCCGCCCCAACAACCCCACAGGGTTTGTTCGCTAGCAAGGCAAACAGGCTTTGGTGCTATTCGCACATGCGCGCGTTCAATGCAGCAAGCGGGCAAATCGAGAATGGACCGAATAGTTCCAAAACAGGTTGTTTATCGACCATCAGAACATAAGCATAGCGCCTTTCTGCCGTTGGATGAAAGGAGGTGGCGATTGCCACATATTGACGATCCCACGACCCTGTTTGTGCTGGCCGTACTGGTGGCCGTAACCGCGCAGGTGGCCGCAGAACGGCTGCGCACCCCCGCCATCCTGCCGTGGCTGGTTGCCGGCATGGCGATGGGGCCGTTCGGTTTGCACCTGCTTCACGCCGAGACACTGGGGGCGGGATTGCACACCCTGATCGAGCTTGGCTTGGCGGTCGTGCTGTTCGAGGGTGGCCTCAATCTCAACCTGAAGTCACTGAAAACCCATCGCTTCGTTGTGGGGCGCTTGGTGACAATCGGCCCGCTGCTGAACACCCTGCTGGGAGGCGCCGCCGCCCACTGGCTGGCGGGGTTGGCGTGGCCGTTGGCGCTGCTGTTCGGCGCGCTGATTTCGGTTGGCGGCCCCACCGTGATCACGCCGATTCTGCGGCAGGTGCGGGTGAACCGCGAGCTCAACCACATC
>WFMN01000040.1 GCA_015489095.1 Mariprofundaceae bacterium
GGTGGCGAGGAGTTTCTCGCCCTGATGCCGGAGAGCAACCTCAACGCCGCCCTGATGATGGGGGAGCGCATCCGCACCGATATCGAGGCGCTGGAGATCAAGGAGATCCCCGAGGGGCTGACCATCAGCATCGGCATCGCCGAGGCCGATCCCGAGCAGCCGCTCATACAGGGGATTAAGCATGCCGACAAGGCACTCTACTTCGCCAAGCAGCAGGGGCGCAACCGTGTCTGCTGCTATACCGGGAAATAGGTCATCATCGCGGCCATGCGCGGGGTCGGGGAAAGGATTCCCCTCCTACGGGCTGTAGGAGCGGTTTCCAACCGCGAATTGCCACGGACGGACTTGTTGCGATCTGCTCCGTAATGGAGATCGACCGTTACCAGCCGCTCTACCCGCTACAGCGCTTCGCCGACGGCGTTGCAGAGGTGGCGCTGGATCGCCGCACCAACCACCGGATCCTGCTTGTCTCCACCGACCTTGCCGCGCTTACCCCCGAGCAGTGGGAAGCGCGCCGGCAGGGGCTTGCTCGACTGCGCGGCCTGCGCCATCCGGCGATCCCCACCCTGCTCGACTTTGATCGAATCGACACCACCGAGTGGCGCAGCCACGCCATCGGCGACGACCCGCAACCGCTCTCCCGCGTCACCACCGACCATCGGCTTGACAGCAAACAGATCCTCGAGATCACCCGCGGCGTGCTGTGGGGATTGCACGCGCTGGAGACCTGCGGCCTGCACCACGGACAGTTGCATCTCGACACCATCCTGCTCACCGATCGCGGCCACCATCTGCTGCTGACCAACCCGCTGCTCTACCAGCCCACCCGCAACCAGCGCATCCAGAACGCGGTACGCAACCACAGTGTAGGCTACCTCGCCCCGGAGCTGGTCGTCGGCCATCCCGCCACCATTGTCAGCGATATCTACGCCGTCGGCGTGCTGGCCCACACCATGGCGACAGGAGGCAACTGGCTCAATGAAAGCGCCCCTATCAAGCCGCAGTTTCGCCAGATCGTTGCCGGATTGCAGTTGCAGGTGCATGACGCCCCGCAACTGCAGCGACTGATCGACCGCTGCACCGCCCGCCACCCCAACCAGCGTCCGCCATCGGCCGAGGCGCTGCTGCGCGAACTGCCGGACAAAGGCGCCATCATCCACAGCGGCGCCCAATCCCCGCCGCCCCGCCACCAGCCCCCTCCGCGCCACTGGCCGAAACCGACCTCCATTCAGGCCGCTATCGAGGCCGCGCCGCCCGCGCCAGCCGCCCTCCCCTTCCATCCGGCACACCCTCCGGCGATCAGCAGTGCCGCCCTCAAGGGGTTGAAACAGGCGGTCGAACAGGTGCAGCCGCTGCCGGAGATCTGGTTCCGCATCGAAGCGATCATGAACGACCCATCCTCCGGCTGCGACGATCTGGCGCTGGAGGTGGAGAAGGATCCCATCCTTACCTCGCACATCCTCAATATCGCCAACTCCCCCGCCTACGCCATCCACGGCAATCGCCAGCAGACCGACATCGCCATGGCGATCACCCGGCTGGGGATGGATACCACCCAAGGGCTGCTGCTGGAGAAGGTGGCGCCCCAAATCGGCGATGCGCACTCCAGCCTCGCGGTGCGCAGCGTCTGGATGCACGCGCAGGCGATCAGCTTGATCTGCCGCTCCCTCTCCACCGAGCTGCGCGACATCGACAACCGGCTGGCGGGAACGGTGGGGCTGCTGCACGACATCGGCAAGCTGATCATCATCCAGCATCAGCCCGCCGAAGAGCTGGAGCGGCTGCGGGTGCGCATCGCCTGCGGCATGCCGGAGTTGCAGGCGGAGTATGACCAGCTCGGCTTCACCCACATCGACGCCGGCATGATGCTGGCGCTCCACTGGCGGCTGCCGCGCTCCATCCACCAGATGATCGCCCTCCACCACCACCCCGATGGCCTGCGCTGCGATCAATACAGCGATCCGATGCGGGAATACTCCATGCTGCTGCACAGCGCCCACCTGCTGTTGCAACAACTATTGCCCGCCCATGGCGGCTACGGGGTATGGCAGGCTAGCATTCGCTGCCGCAGCGATGATCTGTTCGCCGTGCTGGATCAGGCGGGGCTACGGTCGGATACCGAAGCCATTGTGCAGCGGATCGACCGCGAGCTTTCCCGCCTGCTGCTCCGCTTTCCCGATCTCATCAAACCCAAGGAAGACAAGGAGAATCCATGACCGACATTACCCTCACCCCCGCGGCATGCAGCCATCTGGCCAAGGAGCTGGCCAAGGCGGAACAGCCGTGGTTCCGCCTCTCGCTGCGCGAGGCTGGCTGCTCCGGGCTGGAGTATGTGTGGCAGCCGGTGGCCGAGCCACAGGCCGATGATCTGATTGTCGAAACCGACCACGATACATTGCAAATCTGCGTCGATCGCGGCGATTACCAGCGCGCCCTGCAGGGCTTGACGATCGACTTCGAGCAGGATCTGCTGTCGTCCGCCCTCACCTACCGCAACCCCAACCAGACCGGCACCTGTGGCTGCGGCATCTCCTTCACGGTAGGATAGCCAAGTGAGAAGGGCTACGGCCTTCCGCGTCATCCCGGCGTAGGCCGGGATCCACGGATACCACGACCCCCATGGATTCCGGCTCGGACGCCCCTTTCCCCCTCCGCGCCTCCGCGCCTCCGCGCCTCCGCGGTGAAAAAAGATACGGAACCACGAAGACACGAAGAGACAAAGGAAGATGAGAATGTCATACCGGCGCAGGCCGGTATCCACCTTGAACACGCACCCCACGCGTGGATTCCGGGGCAAGCCCGGAATGACGGGAAATCCGTCATACAAACCAAACCGTTACCAAGCAATCCACTAGGAGGATCACCATGCGTTATCTGTTAATCACCGTCAGCGGGGCGGATCGTCCCGGCATCGTGCGCGATGTCGCCGCCGCCATGACCCACCTCGATATCAACATCGAGGACTCCTCCATGACCGCGCTGCGCGGCGAGTTCACCATCATGATGATTGTCCGGCTACCGCAATCGATGGGCATCAGCACCATCAAGGCGGCGCTGGCGGAGTTGGAGCAGCAGACCGGGTTGGCCATCCAGTCGCGCCCGCTGGAGGCCGACCAGGTGGCGCAGCCCACCGCCGAGCCCAACTGCGTCGTCACCGTCTCCGGTGGCGACCGCCCCGGCATCGTGCAGGCGGTAACCGAAGCGATCGCCGCCCAAAATGGCTCGGTGGTCGATCTCTCCACCTCCACCATCCCCCGCGATGAGGATCACTACTACATGATGGCGCTGGAGATCACGATCGACGATATCGCGCGGCTCAAACAGCGCCTGCAACAGGTGGCAGCGCAGCTCGATGTTGATATCGAGGTGATCGGCATGGAGGAAGAGCTGATCTAATCCGGTGGAAGCAGAGACCACCCCAGCCATCCTCACCCTTCCCGACCCTAGACTGCGGCAGCCCTCCGCCGCCATCACCTCCAGCGAGGGGCTGGATGGACTGCAACAGACCCTGACCCGCGCCATGATGGCGGGGCCGGGCGGCGTCGGTATCGCCGCGCCGCAGCTCGGCATTCCGCGCCGCGCGGTGGTGATCGACTGTCGGCGGGCGCGTCATCCCTGCCCCAACCACGGGCTACTGTTCCTGATCAACCCGCGCATCACCGCCCGCAGCGGCAGCAAACCGGGGCGCGAAGGGTGCCTGTCGGTGCCCGACTGGGTAGCCACCGTGCGGCGGGCAACCCGTATCACCCTCCACTATCAGGATAGCTCCCTGGAGGAGCGGCAACTGGAAGCGACCGGATTCGAGGCTAGGGTTATCCAGCACGAGATCGACCATCTGGACGGGATCCTGTTCATCGATCGCGTCACCTCGACCCGTGACATGATCCGCCGCATGGCGGCGGACACAAAGTTATAGGAGATCACCATGCCCAGTTTTGATATTGTGTGTGAAATCGACATGCAGGAGGTGAGCAACGCCTTCAACCAGACGGTGAAGGAGATCACCACCCGCTACGACTTCAAAAACAGCAAGGCCAGCATCGAACTGAACGACGGCGTTTTCACCATCATCGGCGACGATGAACACAAGGTGGAGACGGTGGCGGAGATCCTGCGCGGCAAGATGGTGCGGCGGAAGCTGGATCCGAAAGCGCTCGAATACGGCACCATGCAGGATGCCAGCGGCGGGCTGAAGCGACAGGTTGTCACCATCAAACAGGGGGTGGACAAGGAGCTGGCCAAGCGCATCGTCAAGATGATCAAGCAGGAGAAGATGAAGGTACAGGCGGCGATTCAGGGCGATCAGGTGCGGGTCACCGGCAAAAAGCGGGACGACCTACAGGCTGTCATCAGCATGGTACGCGCCATGGAGTGCGACCGCCCGCTAACATGCACCAACTTCCGTGATTGAAGATTGTCACCACAGAGGCACGGAGGCACGGAGAAGGTGCAATGGTTGGTTTTTGCCACGCGGCCACAAACTACTGCAATCATCTCTGCCTCTGTGCCCTCCGTGGCTCTGTGGTAAAACACATTGAACATTTTCACCACAGAGGCACGGAGACACGGAGAAGAGCAATGATTGGTTTTTGCCATGCGGCCACAAACTACTGCAAACACCTCTGCCTCTGTGCCTCCGTGCCTCTGTGGTAAAACAGATTGAAGATTGTCACCACAGAGGCACGGGGGCACGGAGAAGGTGCAATAATCGGTTCTTGCCATGCGACCACAAACTACTGCAAATATCTCTGCCTCTGTGCCTCCGTGGCTCTGTGGTAAAACACATTGAACATTTTCACCACGGAGCCACGGAGG
>WFMN01000041.1 GCA_015489095.1 Mariprofundaceae bacterium
GAATTGTTTACCACGGAGGCACGGAGACACAGAGAAGAGAATGTAACGATGGGGGTAGTCTACTGCCCATTCCTTCATATCTTCTCTGTGCCTCTGTGTCTCTGTGGTGAAGAACTTTCCCCAAGTTTGTGTGGGGGGAATAGCTGAATTGTTTACCACGGAGGCACGGAGACACAGAGAAGAGAATGTAACGATGGGGGTAGTCTATTGCCCATTCCTTCATATCTTCTCTGTGCCTCTGTGTCTCTGTGGTGAATCTCAATTTCTCGAGTTTTGTAGGAGTCTAGGAATAGAATAATGATCCCAACACCATTTCGTCCGCGGCGACCGGCGCTGCTTATTGTGCTCGACGGCTGGGGGTTGGGCGATGGCGGTGCCGGCGATGCGGTGGCGCGAGCTAACACCCCGACCATGGATCGCTGCTGGCAGCGCTATGCCCACACCACCCTCTACACCCACGGCGCCTTTGTCGGCCTGCCGTCCACCAAGGATCTCGGCGGGTCGGAGGTCGGCCATCTCACCATGGGCGCGGGCAGGGTGTTCGATCAGGGCTCGACCCGCATCGGCCACGCCATCGCCGATGGTTCGCTGTTTGCCTCCGAGGCGGCGCGGGAGGTGATGGCGCGCGGGCGGCAAGGGGCGACCGTCCACCTGTTGGGGCTGCTCTCCGACGGCAATATCCACGCCCATATCGACCATTTTCAAGCGCTGATCGACCACGCCGACCAGAGCGGCGTGGCACGGTTGCGGTTGCACGCGCTGTTTGACGGCCGCGATGTGGCGGTGCAGAGCGCCGAGCGCTATGTGGCGCGGATCGCGCAGCAGTTCGCCGCCATCAACGGCAAGGGGGATCGCGATTACGCCATCGCCTCGGGCGGTGGTCGCGAGCGCATCGTGATGGATCGCGACCGTCACTGGCCGGCGGTGGCGGCCGGTTGGCGGCAGATTGTCCATGGCGACAGCCCCCACCATTTTCGCTCCGCCGATGAGGCGATTACCCATTTTCGCGCCCAAACCCCCGGCCTTGTCGATCAGGATATGGATGGCTTCGTGGTGGTGGACGACCACGACAACCCCATCGGCACCGTGGAGGATGGCGACGCGGTGGTGATGATGAACTTCCGCGCCGATCGGGCGATCGAGATCACCGAGGCCTTTTGTCTCGACGATTTCGATGGCTTCGATCGCGGGCGGGTGCCGGAGTGCTACTTCGCCGGCATGATGGTCTATGATGAGGATCGCAACCTGCCGCAACATCAGCTCATGCCACCGGCGACGGTCGATCACACGCTAGGACGCATGCTGGTGGAGCGGGGGATCCGCCAGTTTCGCCTTGCCGAGACCCAGAAGTACCCCCATGTCACCTTCTTCTTTAACGGCGGCTACCGCGAGCCGCTCGATGCGGCGCTGGAGTCCTATGTGCTGATCCCTTCCGATCAGGGCATCAGCTTCGCCGACAAGCCGGAGATGAAGGCGGCGGAGGTGGCCGATGCCGCCGTTGCCATGCTGGCGTCGGGCGATTACGGCTTCGGGCTGATCAACTTCGCCAACGCCGACATGGTGGGGCACTGCGGCCAACTCGCGCCGGCGATGGCGGCGGTGGAGGCGGTGGATCGCGCGCTGGGGCGTATCCTGCGGGCGGTGGAGTCCGCCGGAGGCAGTGCGCTGATCACCGCCGACCACGGCAACGCCGAGGAGATGCTGGTTGGCGACCATGAGGCCTGCACCCGCCACTCGATCAATCCGGTGCCCTGCGTGCTGTTCGACCCCGGCTACGATGGCGGCTACCGTCTGCGCCAACAGGAGGAGGCCGATGGCAGGCTGGGGTTGTCGAACCTCGCCGCCACCATCTGCACCATGATGGGGATTGCGCCGCTGGAGCAGTTCGACCCCGGACTGATTGTGGAATGACCCCGTCCGCCACCCCCGCGCCAGTTGCAGCCGCAGGCAGGCGGTGGCGGCGGGATCCGCCGAGGCGCTGTGGCGCATGTCGCCCGCCCAGTGGCGCGCGATCGATGGCGTTGGCGAGAAGATGGTGGCGGCGTTGCAGGAGGCGGCGGCACGCGATCTCGCCCCGCTGTTGGCGCGATGCGCCAAGGCGGGGATCTTTCTGCTTGGCGTCGATGACGACGACTATCCACTGCAACTGGCGGCCTGTGACGACGCCCCGCTGCTGCTC
>WFMN01000042.1 GCA_015489095.1 Mariprofundaceae bacterium
ACCGGCTGAAGCGCTGGCGGGGGAACCGAATCCGCCTGGTTGCACGCGGGGGAGGGCGCCCCGATCTCGTCATGGTGCGGGTGAAAGACCCGGTAACGCGCGCGCTGAAGCTGGCGCGGGGCGAAATCGACCTGATGCAGAACGATTTTCCGCTCTATCTGCTGCGGTGGCTACGGCGGCAGCCCCATCTGCGGGTGGCCACAAGACCTTCAACCACCTTTAGCTATCTCGGCATCAATCTGCGGGATCCGATCCTCAAGGATCGCAAGGTGCGCCGGGCGCTGGCGCTGGCGCTGAATCGCCCCCTGCTGAAACGGGCGCTGTTTGCGGATGCCCCGGTGTTGGCCTCCACGGTGTTGCCCGCCTCCCACTGGGCGACCGCCAAGCTGCCGCAACTGCCCTACAATCCGGCTAGGGCGGCGGCGCTGTTGGATGCGGCCGGCTTTCCGCCCGACCGGCGGGGGATCCGCTTTCATCTGCGCTACCGCACCAGCACCGACCCGCAACGGGTGCGGCTGGCGAGCGCGATCGCCGCCGAGTGGCGCAAGATCGGGGTGGATGTTTCGGTGCAATCGCTGGAGTGGGGCGGCTTTTACGCCCGCATCAAACGGGGCGACTTCCAGCTCTTTTCGCTCTCTTGGGTGGGGATTGTCGATCCCGATATCTACCGCTGGATTCTGCACTCCTCCATGTGGCCGCCGAAAGGCGCCAACCGCGGACGCTACAAGAACCGCGCCGTTGACCGTTGGCTTGATCGCGCGTCATCGACTGAAAACAGGGGGTTACGCGCACAACTGTATGCGAAGGTAGAGCGAAAGATGCTGGATGATCTGGTCTATATTCCGCTGTGGTACGAGCCGGTGACCGCCGTGTGGAACGACCGCCTGCGGGGGTTTCAACCGCAAGCCGACGGTTCGCTGCTGCCGCTGATGACCACGCGGATCGTCCGCCCCTAATCCATCGCGGCGCCGCTCCCCTCCCTCCCCCGGAGATTGCACGGTTGCACATCGCGGCCGAGGGGGCGATGGTGGCATCCATCCTCCTCCTCCAGTAGGGTAAGCAGCCCGATTTCCGTTCAAGGAGGCTCTATGGAACCGTTGCTCCATCTGCTGTTCAGCCCGGTCACGATCATCGTCGTGCTGCTGCTGATCGCGCTGAAATCATCCATCGTTTTTGTGCCGCAAAACCGGGCGTTTGTCATCGAGCGGTTCGGCAAATACCGCGCCTCGCTCACCGCCGGCCTCAATTTCATCCTCCCCTTCATCGACCACATCGCCCACGACCGCTCGCTAAAAGAGCAGGCGATCGATGTGCCGAGCCAGGCCGCCATCACCAAGGACAACATCGGCCTTGCCGTGGACGGCGTGCTCTACCTGAAGGTGATCGACCCCTACAAGGCGAGCTACGGGGTGGAGGATTACATCTTCGCCGTCACCCAACTGGCGCAGACCACGATGCGTTCGGTGATCGGCACCATGGAGCTGGACAAGACCTTCAAGGAGCGGGAGACGATCAACTCCACCATCGTTTCGGCGATCAACGAGGCGGCCACTCCGTGGGGGGTGCAGGTGCTGCGCTACGAGATCAAGGATATCCAGCCGCCGGGCAGCGTGCTGGAGGCGATGGAACGGCAGATGAAGGCGGAGCGCGACAAGCGGGCGGCGATCCTCGAGTCCGAAGGGCAGCGGCAGGCGCAGATCAATGTCGCCGAGGGGGAGAAACAGTCGCTGGTGCTGGCCGCCGAGGCGAAAAAGGCGCAGGAAATCCTTACCGCCGAGGGCGAGGCGCGGGCGATCGAGACCGTTGCCCGGGCCAAGGCGAAGGCGCTGGAAGAGGTTGGCCGGGCGGCGGCCACCCACGAGGGGCAGAAGGCGGTGCAGCTCGATCTGGCGACCAAGGCGATCGAGGCGAAACAGGCGATCGCCAGAGAATCGACCGTGGTGTTGATGGACGGCAAATCGAGCGCAGCCGGCAGCACGGTGGCCGAGGCGGTGGCGATCGTCAGCGCGATGAACCAGAGCGGCGCGTTCAAGGAGTCATGATGTTCGATCCCGTCGCAACGTTTACGCAAGCGCCCGGTTTGCGCGGCCGCGCACGGGTTCGGGGAAAGGATTCCCCTCCTACAGGCTGTAGGAGCGGTTTCCAACCGCGAATGGCCGCACGGGTTCGGGGAAAGGATTCCCCTCCTACAGGTTGTAGGAGCGGTTTCCAACCGCGAATGGCCGCGGACGAACCTTTTGTGATGGGATCATGATTACCGATCACATCGCCGAGGCGTGGCTCGCGGTCGGTTTCATCCTGCTGGCGGTGGAGCTGATCGCCTTTGGCATGGCCTCCGGCGTACTGCTCTTTGCCGGCATCGGCGCGCTGATTACCGGCGGGCTGCTCTGGTTCGGTCTGCTGCCGCCGCTATGGAGCGGCGCGGTGCTCGCCTTCGGGGGAGTGACGGCGCTCTCGGTGCTGCTGCTGTGGGGGCCGTTCAAGCGGCTGCAGTCGGAGCGGCGGGTCGATCACCGCCCGACCAGCGATCTGATCGGCCTGCGCTTCCGCCTCGACCGGGAGGTGACCGCCGCCAGCCCCGGCACGACCCGCTACTCCGGCGTGGATTGGCGGGTGGAGATCGCCGCCGACGCGGCACAACAGACGATCGCCGCCGGTAGCGAGGTGGAGGTGGTCTCCGTCGATGTTGGTCTGTTCCGCGTCCGGCCGGTCAACGCCCCGTTGCACTGACCCGCGTCGCCCGTAGGGGCGCGCCGCGCCCCTACGGGCGTGTGTCCACCGATCCGGAAATCCACAATCCCATTTTTTCAGGCCTATTGGAGCCCAGCACTGCTCTTCAGCCATCAGAGCCTGTAACAATCTGAACAGTCAGATTCAACTCCTTCTCAAGTTTCAACGGCTCTTCAGCCATCAGAGCCTGTAACAGTGCGAACCTCACTCCCCGTCGACGCATGGAGGGTGTTTCAACGGCTCTTCAGCCATCAGAGCCTGTAACTGCATGACGCGGGACAATTTGACCTGCCTGCCGATAAAGTTTCAACGGCTCTTCAGCCATCAGAGCCTGTAACTAATGCGCGTCGTGAACATTGCGGCGTGCCACAAGACGTTTCAACGGCTCTTCAGCCATCAGAGCCTGTAACAGTACCCCTGAAAAAGGTTTTCGCAACAAAAGCATAGCACTGTCGATCGGCGGCACACAGGTTATCCACAGGTGCGACCGGTGCCAACGCAATGTAAGTGGCACCAAAAACAGTGGAACCTATTGATAAATATGGGGTGGCGAGCCAATACCAAAGATTGATCGGGCAATCAGTACAATATATTGTTTTATAACTATTTTTCTGTGTCAGTACCATCAAATCACCACCGCGGCGGGGAGTGTCGCCACCGGTGCGCCATCAACGCGCGTGGATGCTCTGCGGCAACCTAGGGCACATCGCAACAAGTCCATCCGTGGACTTGTTGCTTGACGGGAAGCGAAAGGCGCGACTTCCGCTTCCCTTACAAACCAACCAGTTGCCTATGCAACTGATTGGTTTGCGCGGCCGTCCATGGCCGCGTGACGCCTTCTTGCGAAGTCGTCGGATAATGCGCCTTCATCGCATTCGCCAAGCTTGGAAGGCGGTGGCTTTTCCCGCCAACCAGAACTTCAGCGCCAGATTCTGGCGGTGGAGGTGATCGAGCGGCGTCATCGCTTCTCCGCCTCCGATCGCGGTTACCGGCTGCAGCAGCAGCTCGCAGAGCGCGGTCAGGTAGAGGCGGCGAGCCGGAGCACGCATGCGGCACCCTTGATCGCCACATTGATCGAAATCATCCACCTTCAACCGCCCGCGCTGCACCATGGCGAGGGCACAGCGCTCCACCAGATGGCGGAACGGTTCCATCATATCCGAAGCGAGCGCGGCATGACCGCCGCGGGGCTGATGATAAACCCCGTATTCGGGCAACAGGCCATCGGCACGGAGCAGGGTGTCGGCGTAGGCGTAAAGCGTGGTATAGCCGAGGGAGAGCAGTGCGTTGAATGGATCGCGCGGTGGACGGCGGTTGCGTCCGGTAAAGCCGTACTCCTCCGGCACCATCTCGCGCAGCGCCGCGAAGTAGGCGCGCGTGGCCGCCCCTTCCACGCCATTGAGCTGTTCGCGGTCGCGCACATCCTGCAGGTCACGGAGCATGCGGGAGATGCTGGCCGTCGCCTGTTCCACACCGGGGGATGTGCGGCGGCGCAGGGTTTCCCGCATATGGCGCAGCCTAGCATCCACCAACGACTGTGCCGCGGTAAGTGCCCGCCCATCGTCGTGGCAGCAGGCCAGTTGGCGCTGCCAGAGCTCTGCCTGCGGTGTTGTGTTCGCACCGACGATCATCCCGCGGTAGTCACCGGCGGAAGAGGCGAGATGGATCGACACCTGGTGGGCCATCGCCTCGAGGATCGCCGGCGTGGTCAGGTGGTGGCGGCCGAAGAGGACAATGCCGTCGAGATGGCTCCACGGCATCTCGGCCAAGCAGTCGTCGTCGCGCTCGATGCGAACCCTACCATTGCGGGTAAAAAGCACCGCCGGCTCACCGCAAAAGAGGAGCATCTGCCCCCCTTCGGCATAGGTCGCCACCGGGATCGGCGCCTCGCCGCGCAGCAGTTGGTCGCGAACGCTCTCCTCCTCATTGATCGCACGCGCCAACCAGCTATCCGCCGGCGGCTTGGCGCCATCGGCCACCGGCCTCGGTACCGCCTCCACCGCTAGGCCGTCCACAAACATGAATCCGAGAAAGCGGAACCCCTCGGAGAAGGAGACAACACGGGTTTTTTCCAAGTTGAGCTCCAGCCCGGCCTCCCGCAGGGATTTGCGTGCAAGCTCGCCGGCCTGTTCCGCCTGCTCGCGTTTCTTGGCGACGATCACAAAATCGTCGGCAAAACGAACCAATCGACAGCCGGCATCGGTGAGGTCGTGGTCGAAATCATCCAGCATCAGGTTGGCCATCAACGGGGAGAGTGGCGAGCCTTGCGGCAGTCCCTGACTACGGCTGATCCGCTTCCCCTGCCAGATCACCGGCGCGGCCATCCAGTGCAGAATGGCCTGTTGTAGCGGGGGATCGTTGAGCAGGCAGGCTAGGCGCAAAGCGAGGCGTGACCACGCCACGCTGTCGAAAAAGGTGCGAATGTCCGACTCGAAAATCCAGCGGTATCCCTCACGGTGTAGCCGTTGAAGCAGATCACGCACCTGAAAGCGGGAGTGGCCTGCGCGATAGCCGTAGCTGGCGGCATCCATGAGCAGATCCAACGATGGTGCCAGAACTTGGTGCAGCGCGCGCTGCAATACCCGATCGGAGAAGGGGGGAGCCGCGAGAGGGCGGATGCCGCCATCGGCATCGTGGTGGATAAAGCCGTGCATGGCCGGAGGCTGGTAGTCGCCACGCAGCAGGCGCGATGCCAGTTTCTCCAGATGGGAGATTTCGTTGTCATCCGGTGGCTGTTCGGAATCGCCCTCGCGTTCCGCTCCTTCCGCCACCGCTTGTAGCGCCGCGCGCAGATTTTCACCCGCCATCGCCCGTTCCAGCCAGCCGGAAACGGCGCCGCAACTGTGTGGCAGCTCCAGCGACGGCGACAGCACGCGGTAGCGGCCGAGGCCGAACACCCGCCGCTGGCCGACACCGAGCAGACTGCCGATCAGCAGCAGCGCAACGGTATCCTCTGGAAGCGCCGCCACATCCTTGATGTTGATCTCGCCCAGCAGGCCGCCCATCGGCTGTACGGCACCGTTCGCCTTGCGGTAGGCGCTGTTGACATAAAAGAGTTGCAGCTCCGCCTCCGGCGCGCGTTCGGGCGGTGGCGGTGGCGTGCCCCCTTTCTCTTCGACCAGACGGCGCAGCGCGTCGTCGATGCGGGTCAGCCAGAGGCCGCCGGCAAGGTCGGCGCCATCGTGGCAGTAACGCATCTCGCCCTTCGCCTGCCGGCGCTGCTCCCGCGCCCGCAGCACCCGCCAGGGCGAGATCAGGCGCAGGGTGAGCGAACCAGATTGGCGCAGGGCGGCGGTGGATGCGGCCACCATCGTCTGATCCAGCGCCAGGGCGGGGGCGTCGGCGGCCGTGCGCTCCTCGCCGCTGCTCCACTGCTCCAGCCGATCCAGTCGCCAGTTGTTGCGAAACGGCATCGGGCGGTCGAAACGGCCGCGATTGGCACGGATCGCCCCCGGCAGCATCCGGAGCAGCTCTAGGCCGCGCGCGCCGCAACCGAAGAGGGTGAAGCGGTAGTAGTCACCTGCGCGGTAGGCGCTCCGCCCCTGTTCCGGGGCGTGGCAGCAGAGGTGTAGGCCGTAATCGTCCGGCGAGCCGAGGATCGTGCGCAGCCACGCAGTCAGCGCCGCCTGATGGAAGAAGCCCGGGCGCGCCGGCTCGGTGAAGCGCATCCGCACCCCGACCGCATAGATCGGCAGCAGGGTGTGCCAGCCCGTCGGGGCAACGCACTCCTCCGTGGTCACCTAGCCATTCGCCTCGATACGCCTGCCTATCGCGGCAATATGGTAAGCGTAGGTTTTGACCCCGTGCGGAGGATTGGTCTGCACATACTGGAACTCACGCCCGATACCCACCAGTGTCACCAAGGCACCGGCAATGGAGTTTGGTTTTTGCCCACCGGTGATATCAATCATCACATCCGATTCATCAATATCCGGCGGCAGGGAGTGCAAAATCTGTTCGATGGTCTCCACCACCGCCTCCATATCCTCGAAATCCACACCATCACCGCCGATCCGGTCAAAGGTTACCTCGGGAAAGAGCGGCCGGAGGAGTTCGACAAAGTAGTGATACTGGGCCGCACTGTCAGCGGAGCAGACTACCCACACCCGCCTGAGGCGGGAGCGATGCCGCTCCAGCGCGTAGTGACACATCTTCCATGGGAAGCGTTCGGCATCGAGCACGGTCGGGTCATGCTGTTCCAGCCTGCGGACGAATTGTGGATTGCCGATCTTGGAGAGGAAGAGAATGACACCGGTGTGGGGATCGACATCGCGCGCGGTCGCCCGCAGTTGTACCTTGCGCCGTCTGGCCGCGCGCCAGCGTGACCAACCCCAACCCGTCACCACAAAAAAGGGGCAGATTCCAATTAGGTAATAGGAGCAGCTACTCCAAGGTACATTCCCGAGCATCGCCTGCAGC
>WFMN01000043.1 GCA_015489095.1 Mariprofundaceae bacterium
AGCTTCGTGGTGCGCGAGGTGGAGATCAACGATCCGATGACGGTGGCGGAGTTGGCCAGCCGGATGGCGGTCAAGGCCGCGGAGGTGGTCAAGATCCTGTTTGGCATGGGGGTGTCGATCACGGTCAACGAGTCGATCGACGCCGAAACCGCCCAGTTGGTGGTGGAAGAGGTCGGCCACAAACCGAAGGTGATCAACGAGGCCGCGGTTGAGGATTCGCTCTCGATCGAGGAGGAAGAGGTGGACGAAGCGGCGTTGCAGCCCCGTCCGCCGGTGGTGGTGGTGATGGGCCATGTCGATCACGGCAAAACCTCGATCCTCGATGCGCTGCGCAAGGCCAATGTGGCCTCGGGCGAGGCGGGGGGCATCACCCAGCATATCGGCGCCTACATGGTGAAGCTGGAGAGCGGCGAGCGGGTGGTGTTTGTCGATACCCCCGGCCACGAGGCCTTTACCACCCTGCGCGCCCGCGGTGCCGAGTTGACCGATGTGGCGGTGTTGGTGGTGGCGGCCGACGACGGCGTGATGCCGCAGACGGTGGAGGCGCTCAACCATGCGCGTACCGCAGGGGTGCCGATCATTGTCGCCGTCAACAAGATCGACAAGGAGGGCGCCGATATCGAGCGGGTGAAGCGGCAGCTCGCCGAGCACGAGGTGGTGCCGGAGGATTGGGGCGGGGACACCATCTTTGTTCCGGTCTCCGCCCATACCGGCGAGGGGCTGGACGAGCTGCTGGAGATGCTGGCGCTGCAGACCGAGCTGCTGGAGTTGCGCGCCAACCCCGACGCACGCGCGCGCGGTTTCGTGATCGAGTCGCGGCTGGACAAGGGGCGCGGCCCGGTGGCTACCGTGCTGGTGCAGAACGGTACCTTCAAGAAGGGGGATATCGTGGTGGTCGGCAGCGTGATGGGCAAGATCCGCGCCATTATCGATGAAAACTCGGTGCAGCACCGTACCGCGGGACCCTCGGTGCCGTTTGAGCTGCTGGGGCTGAACGCGGTGCCGGAGGCCGGCACCGAGATCCTGGCTGTAGAAAATGAGCGCAAGGCGCGCGAGTTGGTGCGCTACCGCGAAGAGAAGGCGCGCAACAGCCTGCTTCCGCCCAAGAGTGTGGTGGCCACCGGCGAGGATGGCGCGCCCGATATGAATGCGCTGTTCGCCGCCGCGCGGGGAGAGACCGCTATCGAGGTGCCGATTGTGATCAAGGGCGATGTGACCGGCTCGGTGCATGCGCTGGCGGAGTCGCTGACCAAGCTGGGGACGGATCAGGTGAAGGTGAAGGTGATTCACAAGGCGATCGGCGGCATCAAGGAGTCGGATGTGATGCTGGCGGCCGCCGCCGGTGCCATTGTGATCGGCTTCAATGTGCGGCCGGATGCCAAGGCCAAGCGGATGGCGGCGGCGGAAGGGGTCGATATCCGTTTCTACACCGTGATCTACGATGCGATCGACGAAATGAAACAGGCGATGGCCGGCAAGCTGTCACCGGACGAGGTGGAGAAGGTGATCGGCGCCGCCGAGGTGCGCGAGGTCTTCAATGTGCCCAAGATCGGCGCCGTTGCCGGCAGCTACATCACCGAAGGGCTGGTGCACCGCAAGGCGAAGGTGCGCGTGTTGCGCGATAATGTGGTCATCTACCAGGGCGAACTGGCGTCGCTGCGCCGCTTCAAGGACGATGTGCGCGAGGTGCGCGCCGGCTACGAATGCGGTATCGGCATCGAGAAGTTCAATGATATCAAGGTGGGCGACACCTTCGAGTTTTACGATATCGAAGAGGTGGCGGCCACGCTTTGAGCATCACCGCCAACCGCGAGCGCTACCGCTCCGACCTGCAGCACCACCTGTCGGTGCTGTTGCAGCGTGATGTCAACGACCCGCGGCTGCAGGGGGTGAGCATCACCCGCATCGACCTCGGCCGCGGTAACGACGCGATTCACATCTGGGTGCACTCGATGCTGGAGCAGGACGGGGAGGTGGTGACCCGAGGGTTGCAACGGCTCGCCGGCTTCTTCCGCCACGCGCTGGGCAAGAGCCTCCACCGGCGGAAGATCCCGGAGCTGCGCTTTCATTGGGATCTGGCCTTCGAACAGGGCAACGCGATGGTGGAACGGCTCAACAACATGGAGCGTTCGTGACCGTTCCGGCGGCCGATTGGCAGGCGGTAGTCGATCAGATCGGAGATGCCCGCGGGGTGGTGTTGACCACCCACCAGAACCCCGACGGCGACGGGATCGGCTCGATGCTGGCGCTCTTTCACTACCTAAGCGGCCGCGGGGTGCGGGTGTTCGCCCATTGTATCGACCCTGTGCCCCGTATCTACCGTTTTCTTCAAGGATCCGAGCAGGTTAGCACGGGCTGTTTCGACGAGCGGGATGTCGATCTCATCCTCTGTCTGGACTGCGGCGCCAAGGGGCGGTTGGCGCAGGATCCCCCCTTTTTCGCCGATCGTACCCTGATCAATATCGACCACCATGGCAGCAACCACCGCTTTGGCGACATCAACATCGTGGATGCCGGCTACAGCGCGACCGGGGTGATGATCGCCGACCTGATCCGTTTCGACGGCGGAGCCCTGACCCCGGCCATCGCCGAGGCGATCTATGTTACCATCATCACCGACACCGGCAGCTTTCGCCACCGCGGGGTGGATGGCGCCCTGCATCGGCTGACGGCCGATCTGATCGACGCCGGGGTGGATCCGGAGCGGGTGGGGCAGCAGGTCTATAGCTGCAATAGCCACGCCCGTATGCGGTTGATGGCCTGCGCGCTCGAGTCGCTCACCTTCACCCACGAGGATCGGGTGGCGTGGATCGAGGTGACCGAGGAGTCCTACGCCCGTAGCGGCGCCGACGCGGAGGATACCGAGGGGCTGATCGATATCGCCGCCTCGGTGCGGCGGGTGGAGGTGGCGGTGTTTCTGCGCCCCAACGATCATGGCGCGGGGTGGAAGGTCAGTTTTCGCTCCCGTGGGCGGGTGCAGGTGGGTGATCTGGCGGCCACTTTGGGCGGTGGCGGCCACCCCTGTGCCGCCGGTTGTCTGGTGCGTGGCGATCTGGCGGCGGTGAAGGCGCGGGTGGGCGCGCAGGTGGATGTGGCGCTGGCGGCCTGCTAGCCGGTGATGGCGCTATCTGGCGTAGTGTTTCTCGATAAACCGGTCGGCTGGAGCTCGCGCAAGGCGGTCAACGTGGTGGCGCGCGTGCTGGGCGGAGGGCGCAAGACCAAAGCGGGACACACCGGTACGCTGGATCCCTTGGCCAGTGGTATGTTACCGATATTGTTGGGTTCGGCCACCCGGTTCGCGGCTATGGGGCTGGAGGCGGAGAAGGTGTACCGCATCACGGTCGATCTTGCACGGCAGACCACCACGCTCGATAGCGAGGGGGAGGTGTGTGGCCGTTTCGATGGCTGGCGGCAGCTCACCCGCGCTAGGATCAGCGACCAGCTCGCCGCCATGGTGGGCGAGATGGAGCAGGTGCCTCCCGCCTATTCCGCCATCCGCATCCATGGGCAGCGCAGCCACAAGTTGGCGCGTGCCGGCAAGGCGGTGGCGCTGCCGCCGAGGCGGGTCACCATCCACCGCGTCGATCTGCTGGATCTCTCGCTGCCGGAACTCACCCTCGAAATCCACTGTTCCAAAGGTACCTACATGCGCGCTTTCGCGCGGGATCTGGGCTCTGCGCTCGGCGTTGGCGGCACCATCGTGGCGTTGCGTCGGCTGCAGACCGGTGGCTGGGAGGCTTCGCTGATGGTGACAATGGCGCAGCTGGAGGAGGCGGGGGAGGCGTGCCTCCATCCGGTGGGGTTTTGGTTGCGTCATCTGCCGCGCGCGCAGCTATCCCCGCGCGATGCCGCGCGTTTTTTGCACGGGCAGCGGGTGGCAAACCCCGACCTGGCACCGGCGGAGCAGGTGGCGGTCTTCTGTGGCGCGCACTGCTTGGGCACCGGGCGTGTCGGGGCGGGAAGGGGGAGTTGGCCGGTGCTGCATCCGGCGCGGGTGATCCCGGATGCGGAGATTGCGTTGTAGGAGGCGGAGAATGGAGTTGTCGAACCGCGAGATTCGGGTGTTGGGATGCCTGTTGGAAAAGCAGCTCACCACGCCGGACTACTATCCGTTGACGCTGAAGGCGTTGACCGCGGCCTGCAATCAGAAAAGCAGCAGGAATCCGGTGATGGCGCTCAGCGAGGGAGAGGTTGGTTCCGTGCTGCACGACTTACGCCGCGAGGGGCTGGTGACGGCGCTGACGGGCGGCAGGGCGGATCGTTTTGAGCAGCAGATTTCGCGCAAACTTAGGCTCGACAGCAAAGAACGGGCGGTGATGAGCGTGCTGATGCTGCGTGGCGCCCTGACCCTCAACGAGATTCGCACCTATACCGGACGCATGGTCACCTTTGACGACGCCCAAGCACTGCAACAGGTGTTGACGGCGCTGATGGAGCGCGAGGAGCCCTTGGTGCGCCAGCTTGCGCGTGCGCCTGGGCAGCGGGAAGCGCGCGTTGTGCATCTGCTCGGAACCGATGCGGAGCCGGAAGGTGCCGCGGAGGCAAACGACCCGGTCGCCGCCGATGGCGATTTGAACGCGCGGGTAGCCCGATTGGAACAGGAGGTGGCGCAATTGCGCGCGCAGGTGGAGGCGCTTGTCGGCGCATAGCCTTGCTCCGCTCGCGGCGGCTTCGGTTGCCGCGCCGGTGCTGGCGCTGTGTCGCGCCATCGCCGCCGCCGGTGGGCGGGCGTGGCTGGTAGGCGGCTGGGTGCGCGATGCCTTGCTGGCCGATGGGCGGCAACCTTCGTCCACCGACTACGATCTGGAGGTGTACGGCCTTGATTGGGAGGCGCTGCGCGCGCTGGCCACGCGCTTCGGCCGCGTGACGCCGGTGGGAAAGCAGTTCGCCGTGCTCAAGCTGACTGGAGGCGGCGTGGTGATGGATCTGGCCTTGCCGCGGCGGGAGCGCAGTTCCGGCACCGGTCACCGCGACTTCGCGGTGGTGGCCGACCCCGACATGACCCCACGGCAGGCGAGTAGCCGCCGCGATTTCACCATCAACGCCATGATGTATGACCCGCTCTGCTCCGAGCTGCTCGACTTTTATGGTGGAAGGGCGGATTTGAAGGCGGGGGTGCTGCGCCATGTTGGCGAGGCCTTCTCCGACGATCCGCTCCGCCCCTTGCGCGGCATGCAGTTTTGCGCCCGTTTGAACGGGGTGTTGGCCGAGGAGACGGCGCGGTGCTGTCGCCGCATGGTGGCGTTGGCGTCGGCGCTGCCGGTGGCGCGGGTGTGGCAGGAGTGGCGCAAGTGGGCGCGATCAGCCTATCCCGATGCCGGATTGCGTGCCCTAGCCGATAGCGGTTGGCTCGCCTGTTACCCTCCGTTGCAGCGGCTGCCCGCCACCCCACAGGATCCGCGCTGGCACCCCGAGGGGGATGTGTGGCAACACACGCTGCAGGTCTGTCGGCAGGCGGCGCGCATCGCGCTGCGCGAGGAGATGGCCGAGGAGGGGCGGCTGGTGCTGCTCTTTGCCGCGCTGTGCCACGATCTGGGCAAGCCGGAGACCACCGCGGTCGGCGCGGATGGCGCCATCCATTCACGCGGCCATGCCGAGGCGGGGAGTGTCGCGACGGCCGCGCTGCTGCGGATGATCGGGGCGCCGAAATGGCTGCGGGAGCAGGTGACGCCGTTGGTACGCGAGCACCTAGTGCACCTGCATGGGGAGCCGACCGAGCGGGCGGTGCGCCGACTTGCCAGCCGCCTACAGCCGGCGACGATTGCGATGTGGGAGCATCTGATCGAGGCCGATGCCTCCGGGCGGGCGCCCAACCCCCCGGATCGCCCAGCCAAGGGGTGGCTGCAGGTGGCCGAGGCGATGCGCGTGACACGCAAGCCGCCGCGGCCGCTGCTGACGGGAAAGTGGCTATTGCGGCAGGGGATGGAGCCCGGCCCCGCGATGGGGGCGGTGCTGAAGGCGGCGTGGCAGGCGCAGTTGGATGGCGAGATCGCCACCGTTGACGATGCCGAGCGGTGGTGGTGGGAGCGCGGCTTGCTGTCACGGACGGAGGAGCGCGGGAGGCGCTCCCGTCCTAACGCAGCGGGTGAAACTTGATCCTGTTGATGCGGAATATATCGAAGTGATCGGCGGGTAGATCGAACGGCGCGGCGGCGCGGATCGCCTTGATCAGGGATTGATCGATGTTGGCATCCCCCGATGGCCTGCTGATGGTGATCTGACGGATAGAGCCGTCACGATTGAGGCGGAGCAGCACGATCGGATCGTCGAGCTGGCGCGGGCTTTTGGCCGGAACCTTCCAATGGTTCTGCACCTTGCGCTGGATGCGGGCGATGTAGCGGTTGATCTCCTGATCGGTCATGCCGGCGGTGAGGTGGCTGCTTGCCAGTGGGCGGGCGGAGTGTGCCGGTGCGGCATGGCGCTTGCGGGCGCTGGCCGGGGCGTCGCTGACCGACTCTTGGGGGGCGAAAGGATCGAAGTCGAGCGGCTTCTTCTTTGGCCGTGGCCTGGCCTTGGGTTTTGCCCGATGCTTCACCGCCTTGTTCACCTTTGGTTTGGGGTGGTGCGTGGCCTTGTTGTGCGGTTTGGCTACGGGATGCTTTTTTGCTCGCCGTTGGTGATGTCTTTTGCGCCGGTGGGGTGGTGTTTTTGTTACCGCGGGCTGGGCGGTGATGAGCCGCACCTGCACGGGGTGCATCGGCGGTGGTGGCGTGGCTGTGCTGTGTCCCAGCAGCCAGAAGAGGGTGACCAGCAGCAGATGCGCCGCAATCGCCGCCAGATAGTCCGGCCACTGCAGCGCATCCTGATCGTTTAGGGGGTAGGGCGGGTTAGTGCTGGTCAGGCTCAG
>WFMN01000044.1 GCA_015489095.1 Mariprofundaceae bacterium
GCTCGCGCACCTCGCTGATCAGATGGCGCACCACCGGCAGCGCCACATCGGCCTCCAACAGCGCCAAGCGCATCTCGCGCAGGGTGGCGTCGAGCTCGCTTTCGCCCACACGGGCGTTGCCTTGCAGGCGGTGGGCGATGTCGCCCAGTTTGTCGGTTAGATTACTGAACATTTACTTTTTCCTGTTTTGGGAACCACGAAGGCACGAAGACACAAAGAAGAGTAAAAAATGTAAAAGGATCTTTTGCGAAATCGTCAAGCCATGGGCGATCTGAACAGTTCAAAAATCTTTCCTTCGTGTCTTTGTGTCTTGGTGGTTCATTTTTCTTCGTCCTACTCGTCAGCACCGTCACGGAAGCGTAGTGCCACCTCGGTGACATGGGCGCCGTAGCTGCGTCCCGCCAGCAGCGCTTGGTCGCTGATCGGCTGTGGCATCCCCTCGGCGTTGGCGCAGCGGGCGTAGGCGCCCCAGTGCAGGCCGCCATCAGCGTAGCCGGGAAGGCTCTTGGGGAAGCCAACCGCAATCATACCGTGTTCCAGCGCGTTGGCGAACAGCGAGATCATGGTGAGCTCCACCCCGCCGCCGGCGTTGCCCAAGCCTCCACCGGTGGCGAAGATGCCGGCCACCTTGTTGGCGAGCGCCCCCTCCAGCCACAGCTTGCCGCAGTCGTCGATCAGCTTTTTCACCTTCCACGCCATGGTGCCCATGTGCACCGGTGAGCCGAGAAAGATCACATCGGCGGCAACCAGGTCGTCGGGTGTCGCGTTACCCACCGGCAGCAGTCGGGCTCGCACGCGGTCATCCACCGCCTCCGCCCCCTTGGCGATGGCCTGCGCCATCTTCTCGGTGTTGCCATAGTCGGAGTGGTAAAGCACGAGTACTTGCAAGGGGTGAACCTCCTAAAGGTTGGGTAGGATGGCGGCGTCGAACACCGGGCCATCGACGCAGACGCGGCGGTAGTGGCGCGTGCCCGCTTCGCAGGTTTCCACCACGCAACCGGCGCAGCCGCCGATGGCGCACGCCATATGCTCTTCGAGGCTGAGTTGGGTGGGCAGGCCAAAGCGCGCTCCCAGCGCCTTGACCGCGCGCAGCATCGGCAAGGGTCCGCAGGCGAGCAGTACCCGACGGCTACGCGCCGCCGCATCGAGCGCCAGCAGGTGTTGCTCCGCCAGCTGAGGGACAAAGCCGTCGAAGCAGCCGTAGAGGCCGGCCTTGCTGGCCAGCCGCGAGGCGATGCCGCGCTCCTCCAGCGAGGTGATGGCCAGGATGGCGTTGCCGCCTTCGATCCCCGGCAGCAGCATGGTGGAGGGCGAAAGCGCGAAGGGGAAGGGCACCTCGGAACCGGCCAGCACCAGCGCGCGGCTTGGGTCTTGCAGCGCGAGGGCGGCGAAAATCATCGGCGGGATGCCAACCCCGCCCCCGATGCAGAGGTAGTGTTTGTCACGATCCGAAAGATCAAACCCACGCCCGATCGGCCCTAGAATGGGCAACTGTGCGCCGACCGGCTGCGCGCGCAGGGCGCGGGTACCGTCGCCCACCGCCTTGACCAGCAGGTCGATGGTGCCGGCGGCCGGGTCGGCCTGCATCAGCGAGAGCGGGCGGCGGAGCGCCAGTCGGTCGCAGCAGCGCAGGTGGACGAACTGCCCGGCCTGCGCGCGCGCGGCGATGGTTGGCGCGTGCAGCCGCATGACAAACTGCTCCCCCGGATGGGCAACATTGGCGAGAACCTTCGCCGACGCTTCGATGACGCTGTTGTGGTGGGGCATGGGCGAACGCCTGTTCAGCCGTTGATGCGCGCCAACTCCGCTTCGCTGATGTCGTAGTTGGCGGAGACCTGCTGCACATCGTCCACCTCTTCAAGGCGCTCGATCAGTTTCAGCACCTTTTCGGCGGTTTCGCCCTCGATCTCCACCACATTCTCCGGGATCCACGACAGCTCGGCCACCTGCGGGGTGAAGCCCGCCGCCTCCAGCGCCTCCTTGACGGTGACAAAGTCGGCGGGGTCGGTGGTGATCTCCACGCACCCCTCATCGGCCTTGTCTTCGATATCCTCCGCGCCCGCCTCCAGCGCCGCCTCCATGATCTCCTCTTCGCTCACCTCGTTGCGATCGAAGATGATCAGCCCCTTCTGATGGAACATCCACGACACACAGCCGGACTCGCCCATGTTGCCGCCGCCCTTGCTGAAGGCGCTGCGCACATCGGAGACGGTGCGGTTGCGGTTGTCGGTGACGCAATCGACCAGGATGGCGACGCCCCCTTGGCCGTACCCTTCGTAGCGCACCTCCTCCAGTTCGGCGCCGCCGGCACCGCCGGAACCGCGCAGAATGGCGCGTTCGATGTTGTCCTTGGGCATGTTGACCCCCTTGGCGGCGGCGATGGCCGCCCGCAGGCGGGGGTTGGCATCGGGGTCGGCACCTCCCCGCGCGGCGATGGTGAGCTCGCGGATGTAGCGGGTGAAGACCTTGCCCCGCTTGGCGTCAGCCGCCGCCTTTTTGTGCTTGATGGTGGACCATTTGCTGTGACCGGACATAAAAACCTCGATAGACTGTCAGTATGTTGAAAGGGGGCGGATGCTGCCGCCATCGCGTGGTTGTCGCCAGTCGGGATGAGCGTTTTCGATGTTTACTTCACCGAGGAGAAAGGTAGATTTTAGCTTCTATGATCGGAGCGGATGTGCATCTGTTGCAGTGCGGCGCCATACGGGATGAATA
>WFMN01000045.1 GCA_015489095.1 Mariprofundaceae bacterium
CCCTTACAAACCAAGCACTTGCTTGCGCAAGCGCTCGGTTTGCGTGGCCGTCCGTGGCCGCGATGATGACTTCTTGCGAAGTCATCATCCTTGCAGCGTGAGTAATCCTGCCAGCGGTTGCGCGACTCCAAGTCCATCGGGCTTAGCTTCCAATGCTTGGTCGGATCGGTCAGCCGCGCCTGAAAGCGGCGTTCCTGCTCGGAATCGCTGACCGAAAACCAATACTTGATCAGAATAATCCCTGAGCGGATCAGCATGCGCTCAAACTCCGGGCAACTGCGCATGAAGTCGTCATACTCCTCATCGGTGCAGAAGGCCATCACCCGCTCCACCCCGGCACGGTTGTACCAACTGCGGTCGTAGAGCACCATCTCACCGGCCGCCGGCAGGTGGGCGGCGTAGCGCTGAAAATACCACTGGCTCTTCTCGCGCTCGGTCGGCGCCGGCAGCGCCACCACCTTGCAAACGCGGGGGTTGAGCTTTTCGGTGATGCGCTTGATGCACCCCCCTTTGCCCGCGGCATCGCGCCCCTCGAAGATCACCACCACCTTCAACCCCTCGGTCTTGATCCACTGCTGTAGCTTGACCAGCTCGATCTGCAGCCGTGCCAACTCGGATTCGTACAACTTCTTGCGCAACTTGCGCGGTGCTGATTTGGCCATCGCCTGCTCCTCCTTACCTTACTTCGTTCACTCCCAGTAGCGCACCCTAGTGGCACAGGTTTCACCGATTTCCACCGCACGCACGCGCAACTCCGGCAGATCGGCGAAACGGGTGCGCATCCGCCGAAACAGTTCACGCGCCACATTCTCGCTGGAGGGGTTGATACGGTCGAAGGGGGGAACATCGTTGAGGTTGTAGTGATCCCAATCCGCCAATGCCGCTTTGAGCTCGCTTTTGAGCCGCTTGTAATCGACGGCGATGCCGATGGCATTCAGTTCTTCGGCCTCCACCGTCAGCTTCACCTGCCAGTTATGCCCATGCAGGCGCGCGCAGTCACCGTCATAACCACGCAAAAAGTGGGCGGCGGAGAACTCGGTGGTAACAGAAAGCGCAAATGGCATCGTAACGATTCAGCTCATCCCATGTTTTGCCCGCTGGCTGCGTTGAACATGCTCATGTGCGAATAGCACACTAAAGCGTGTTCGCCTTGCTACCGAACAAACCATGGGCGATCTGAACCGTTCCAACATGGACTCAACTCCCTGGCAGCAGCATGGCACAGGAGGCGTTGCGCCCTTCGCCCATGAGGATATTCCAAGTACGGGCGGCGGAGCGGCTATCCATGCTTTCGAAGGGGACGCCATGCGACCGCAACCACGCCATCACCTCCGGCGAGGGGAAGCGGGTCACCCGCCCGCTGCCCAGCAGCAGCAGTTCAGGCGGGGTGTCGAGCAGCCATTGCAGGTGCGCCGGCGTCAGACGATCGAACGCATCCAGCGACCACGGGGCATCCACCTGCTGCTGATGGATGCGCAGGCTGGAACCAACCTTGGCACTGCCAACCAGAAAGTGATCACACGCGTAGCCGCGAAACAGCGGGACGCCGCCGCCGGGATCGATCCCGACATCGGCCTGAAAAGCGACCCCGCTCAGGGACGCGCCTCCATCTCGCGCACGGCGGCGTCATCCGACGCGAACATCCCCTTCAGCGACAGCATCACCGGGCTGGCGATAAAGATCGAGGAGTAGGTTCCCACCACGATGCCGGCGATCAGGGCGAAGGCGAAGTTGTGGATCACCTCGCCTCCGAGGAGAAAGAGGGCGAACACCACCAGCAGGGTGGTAAACGAGGTCATCAGGGTACGCGCCAGGGTCTGGTTGACCGAGTTGTTGGTCAGCGTCACCTCGTCCAACTGCCGCTTGCGACGGCGGTTGGCGTCGAAGTTTTCCCGGATGCGGTCAAACACCACAATGGTGTCGTTGAGCGAGTAGCCGATCACCGTCAGCAACGCCGCCACCACCGGCAGGGTGAACTCCTTGCCGGTCAAGGCGAACAGGCCGAGCACGATGGTCACATCGTGCACCAACGCGGCATCGGCGCCGAGCGCGAAACGGAACTCAAAGCGCACCGTGACATAGAGCAGAATCGCCACCATCGCCACCAGCACCGCCATGATGCCGGCGCGGGTCAACTCTTCACCCACCTGAGGCCCGACATACTCCACGCGACGCATCTCCACCGATGCCGGGTCAAACGCGGAGGTGAGGCCGTGCAAGATGTCGCTGCTGATCACCGACGACTTCTTTCCCTCCTTGTTCTGCACCCGAATCAGGATTTCGTTGGGCGCGCCGAACTGCTGGATGATCGCCTGGCCGTAACCGGCCGGGGTGATCGCCTTGCGCACCTCGGAGATCTGCGGCGGCGTGGTGAACTGCACCTCCACCAGCGTGCCGCCGGTGAAGTCGATGCCGAAGTTGAGCCCGCGGGTGGCGAGCGCCCCCAGCGACACCAGAATCATCAGCGCCGAGACCACAAAGGCGGCCTTACGCCGGCCGATGAAATCGATGTTCATATCAGGACGAATCAGTTGCATATCAGGCTATCCTATTCAAATACTGAGCAGATCGCAAAAAGTCCGTCCATGGACTTTTTGCTTGACGGAAGGCGAAAATTGCGATTTTCACCTTCCTTACAATCCGGCAGGAAGCCGGATTGGACGACCCAATGGGTCGCCCGCAGGGCGAGGGGCACGGATGCCCCGAGTCACAAATCAATATCTTGCTGCGCAAGCCATTGATTTGCGCGGCCATCCATGGCCGCGATGCCGACTTTTCGCGAAGTCGTCAAATACTGAGCTTGGTCAGCTTGCGACCGGGTTTCACCACCGTGAGCGCCACCAAGGCGCGGGTCACGGTAATGGCGGTGAACATCGACGCCAGAATGCCCACCGACAGCGTCACCGCAAACCCCTTCACCGGCCCGGAACCGAACTGAAACAGCACGATCGCCGCGATCAGCGTGGTGATGTTGGCATCGACGATGGTGGAAAACGCCTTGTCGTAACCGCCGTCGATCGCCGCCAACGGCGTTTTACCGAGGTGTATCTCCTCACGAATACGCTCGAAAATCAGCACATTGGCATCCACCGCCATCCCGATGGTCAGCACGATGCCCGCCATCCCCGGCAGGGTGAGGGTGGCGCCGATCATGCTCATCGCCGCCACGATCAGCAGCATATTGAACACCAGCGCCACATTGGCGATCATGCCGAACATGCGGTAGTACACCACCATGAAGATCAGCACCAGCAAGGCGCCGATCATGATCGACTTCGCCCCCTGATCCACCGAGTCCTGCCCCAAGCTGGGGCCGATGGAACGCTCCTCCACCACCGTCACCGGCGCCGGCAGCGCCCCCGCGCGCAGCACAATGGCCAGATCGCGCGCCTCCTGCGGTGTGAACGACCCGGTAATCTGCGCCGTGCCGCCGGAGATCCGCTCGCGAATCACCGGTGCCGACTGCACCACCCCCTCCAGAATGATCGCGAAGCGCTCGTTGACATGGGCCGCGGTCAGCTTGTCGAAGCGGCGCGCCCCCTTGTTGTTGAACTTGAGCGTCACCGCGTACTCGTTGAAGCGCGAATCGATGGAGACACGGGCGTCGGAGACCTCGGTTCCCGAAAGCTCGGTGCGCTTTTTCAACAGGTAGGGCTGCGCGACCAACTTGCCGTTGCGCATCGTCTTCTTGCCGTAGATGATCACATCGCCCGGCGGCACATGGCCGCTGGAGAGCGCCTTGTCGAGGTCGCCCTTCTCATCCACCAGCTTGAACTCGAGCTGGGCGGTGCGGCCGATCAGCGCCTTGGCGCGCGCGGTATCCTCGTAACCGGGGATCTGCACCAGCACCCGCCGCTCGCCCTGCTTCACAATCACCGGCTCGGTGGTACCCAGCGCATCCACGCGGCTGCGCACCACCTCGATCACCTGATCCACCGCGAACTTACGGATTTCATTCGCCTCTTTCTCGGTGACGGTCAGACGCAAGGTGTCGCCGCTACGCGCAATGGTGTAGCTTGGCAGTTGGTCGGCGATCAGTTTCTCGGCCGCGGCGCCATCAGCCGCGTTTTTCAGCTTGACCGTCAGCACAAAGCCTGCCGCATCCAGCTTCTTGTAGCGGATCTTGTTTTCCCGCAGCAGGTGGCGCACCACGCCGATATCCTCTTCCACGCTGCGCTCCACCGCCTTATCGACATCGACATCCAGCACCAAGTGGATGCCCCCTTTCAGATCCAATCCTAGGTTGAGCGGATGGCTCACCGCACCCGGCCACCACGACGGCGGTGTCATCAGATTGGGCAACGCCCCCATCACGGAGACCAG
This sequence comes from Mariprofundaceae bacterium, assembly GCA_015489095.1. Classification (GTDB taxonomy): domain Bacteria; phylum Pseudomonadota; class Zetaproteobacteria; order Mariprofundales; family J009; genus S009-29. The sequence continues at coordinate 4,324 of WFMN01000045.1, forward strand.
CAGGACGACCGCGATCATCCAGTATTTCCAACGCGCATAGCCCTGCATGGAGCTACTCCGCCAGCGAGGTGACGGTGTCGCGCTTGATCCGCACCCGCACCCCATCGGCAATCTCAACCTTCAACTCCTCCTCCTTCACATCCACCACCTTGGCGTAGAGACCGCCTCCGGTGATGATCTTATCCCCCTTTTTCAGCTCGGATATCATCGTTTTATGCGCCTTGAACCGCTTCTGCTGCGGCCGAATCAGCAGAAAATAGAAGATCACCATGATCAGCAGCAGCGGCACCATCGAGGCTAACCCACCCGCCGCGCCGCCGGCTCCGCCCGCGGCCAGCGCAAATTGTGGCGCAACTACCAGCGCGAGCATGGCAGCCGTCATCTGTCGAATCATCATGGGTACCTCGTGGAATATTCTATGAAATCAGTATGCTTGCAGGATCGAATCGCGGAACTGCGGCCAGTGGCCTGCGGCAATCGCGGCTCTGGCTCGCTGCAGAAGCGCGCAATAGTAGTGAAGGTTGTGCAAACTATTCAACCTCGAAGCGAGAATCTCCTTGCTCATAAAGAGGTGACGCAGGTAGGCGCGCGAGAAATTGCGGCAGGTATAACAGCTACAGTCCTCCATCACCGGCGACGGGTCGCGTTGATGGATGGCGTTCTTAATGTTCAGTTTTCCACTATCGGTAAACAGGGTGCCGTTGCGGGCGTTGCGGGTCGGCATCACGCAATCGAACATGTCGATGCCGCGGTCGATGCCACGAATCAGATCCTGCGGTGTTCCCACCCCCATCACATAGCGCGGCTGATCCGGCGGCAGGTGCGGCGCCAGCCCATCCAGCACCGCGACCATTTCCTCCAGCGGCTCGCCCACCGACAAACCGCCGATGGCGATGCCATCCATCCCCATCTCCTCCAGTTGTTGCAGGCTCTCCAGCCGCAGGTCGTCAAACACGCCACCCTGCACAATACCGAACAGCGCCTGCTGATCATTGGGCGGAAGGTGACGGCGGCAATCCGCCGCCCAGCGCATCGACATCCGCATCGAATCGGCCGCCTGATCACGGGTGGCGGGGTATGGGGTGCACTCATCGAACGCCATCACGATGTCGCTGCCCAACGCCTGCTGGATCGCCATGCTCTCCTTGGGACCGAGAAACACCTCCGCCCCGTCGATATGGGAGCGAAAACGCACCCCGTCGCGCTCGATCTTGCGCAAATCGCCCAGCGACCACACCTGGAAGCCGCCGGAATCGGTCAAAATCGGCCGCTCCCATGCCATGAACCGATGGAGCCCGCCCAGCTCACGGATCACATCGGCGCCGGGGCGGAGCATCAGGTGGTAGGTGTTACCGAGGATGATCTGCGCGCCGATATCGTCGGTAAGATCGGCGGGGGTGAGGCTCTTGACCGTCGCCTGCGTCCCCACCGGCATGAAGACCGGCGTCTCCACCACCCCGTGCGGCAGCGTCAACCGCCCACAGCGGGCAAAGGAGCCGCTGTCGCGCGCGGTAACCGCGAACGCCAGTGCGCTCACGCTGGCACCGCCCTCTCCCATGCGAAGTCGGTGATGTTGCGCTCCTCGCGGCTGAAGCTGATGCCGATCAGGTAGCACTCGGCGCCGGCAAACCTCTCGTGGTAGCCGTGTGCCTTGATCTGCGCCAGGGCGGAGCCTGCATCCGTCAGCTCGTTCACCTTGAACTCGATCAGATAGATGCGGTCGCCAAAGCGCACCGTCAGATCGATGCGCCCGTGGTTGGTCGCCTCTTCCGGCGTGACATCCAGCCCCAGCGCGGCGAAGTAGCAGTAAACAACCGAGGCGTAGTACCCCTCGTAGTCGGCCAGCCGGTTTTTGCGGTACCAGTCGTGCGGAATCGAGGCGAAAAAGGCGTGAAACAGATCGCGCAACCCGTCCGGGTCGTTGCGTTCCAGCACCCCATAGAGTTCGTCAACCATATGCTCCTTGCGTTGCACATCGGCGCAGAAGGCGGTGAGGATGGTGTCGGTCAGGCTCAGTTGCACCTCGAGATTGGGAAAACCCAACCGATAGCGGTTGCGCACAC
>WFMN01000046.1 GCA_015489095.1 Mariprofundaceae bacterium
CAAAGCCATGCAACGACGAGCACATCGCAAAAGTCCGTTCGCGGCAATTCGCGGTTGGAAACCGCTCCCACAGCCTGTCAGGGGAATCCTTTCCCCGAATCCGTGCGTGGCCGCGTTGACGACTTTCTGCGAAGTCGCCAATCTAATCGTCGATACAGTATCTTTTTTAATGCCAACATCAACTGACAGGACTCCAAGGGTGGCAAAAGCCGCCGGCGCGGAGTCACGGAGCCTCGGCGCGCTGCCGCACGCCGCATCCGTGCCGGGGATTTGTGTCCAGCATGTGGCTGCGTAGGTACAATCGAGGGGGAAAACCGGAGAAGGTTTAGGTGCCACCCCTTTTCTGCCCGGCCGTTGGGTGCAATCCAGCGCGATATATGATGGAATACGCCGCCTTATGGGATACAGCACAACTGCGGAATCCCCGCGCCCGACAGTCAACGCAACCCCGACCTTGCCGCTGGAACGCTCCCGCCGCCGGATGGTGCGTGAGCAGATCGAGGCGCGGGGTATCCGCGATCCACGCGTGCTTGCCGCGATGGCCGCGGTGCCGCGCCATCTCTTTGTTGACGAGGGATTAGCCGCCCGCTCCTACCACGACTGCGCCCTCCCCATCGGCGCCGGCCAGACCATCTCCCAACCGTTTATGGTTGCCCGTATGAGCGAGCTACTACAGCTCAAGGGAAACGAGCGGGTGCTGGAGATCGGCACCGGCTGCGGCTACCAAACCGCCATTCTGGCGATGCTGTGCCAACGGGTGTACAGCGTTGAGCGCATTCGCTCGCTGCACGATCGGGCACGCAACACCCTGCGCCAGTGCCGCCTGCTCAACCGCATCACCCTCCTCTGCGGCGACGGACTAATGGGATGGGAGAAATACGCCCCCTTCGACGCGATTGTGGTGACGGCGGGCGGCATGGCATCACCGGCGTGGATGGAGCAGCTCAACCCTGGCGGCGTGCTGCTCATGCCGGAGGGGGAACACGGCAGCCATCAGCTGGTCAAACGGGTTAAAACCCCACTGGGGGTTGAGGAAACGCGGCTCGACTTCTGTAGCTTCGTACCGCTACTGTCAGGGGTGCAAGATCTCTGATTCCATCACACAAGAGCAGGGCTGGCTGCGCCGCTGCTACCACTGGACGCTAGACTGGGCCAACCATCCCCAAGCCCGCTGGGCGCTGGTCGCCATCGCCTTTGTCGAGGCCTCTTTCTTTCCAATCCCTCCGGACATCCTGCTGGTGGCGCTGGCGCTGGGCGCCCCGCGCCAATCGCTCCACTTCGCCCTGCTGGCAACCGTCGGCTCGGTCGCCGGCGCCGCCCTCGGCTATGCGATCGGGATGTTTCTGTTCGACACCGTCGCCCAGCCGCTGCTCGCCTTCTACCATGCTCAGGCGCAGTTCGATCAGGTGCAACACTACTTTGTCGAATACGGTTTGGGGCTGGTTCTGGTGGCGGGCTTCACCCCGATCCCGTTCAAGCTGATCACCATCGCCGCTGGAGCGTTCGGCCTGCCGTTTCTCCCGTTCATGATGGCGGCGCTGCTCTCCCGTGGCGGTCGCTTCTTTCTTGAGGGGGCGCTGTTCCGCTGGGGCGGAGAGCGCATCCGGGCGTTGGTGGAACACTATTTCGAGTGGATCACCGTTGCGGTGGGGGCATTGGTGGTCGCCGGATTCGGTGCGGTGTGGCTCGCCAACTAACCACTATCGGCGCCATTCTGCTGGCGCTGCTGACACTGGGAGGGTGTTACAAAACCGAACTGCCATCGCTCGGCTACCGCTATGGGCTGCCGGTTCCCGAGATCCACATCGTCCAGCGTGGCGACACGCTGTTCGCGATCGGCAGGCGCTACAACATCGACTACCACACCCTGATCCGCCGCAACCATATCCGCCCGCCCTACACCATCTATGTCGGCCAGCGCATCTACCTCACCCACGCCGCGCCCAAACCCGCCAACAGCCTGATTCCCAAGCCCCGTCATCCCCCGGTGGTGGCGCATCGCAAACCGTCGCACCACCGCAAACGGACGGCACACAAGGCGCGAAAACCGCACCGGCGCCAGCACGCCACCCGGAAGCCCAGGCCGCGCAAACGAAGCCACTACGCCTCCGCCCACCATCAGGCGGTTGCCTCCGTACCGCTGCGCTGGCCGGCAAGCGGCTCGGTCACCAGCGGCTTCGGCCTGAGAGGGAGCCGTATGCACGATGGGATCGATATCGGCGCCAAGCCGGGCTCCCCCGTGGTCGCGGCCGCTGGCGGAACCGTGGTCTATTCCGACAACCGCCTGTCGGGCTACGGCAACCTGATCATCATCCGCCACCGCAAAAACCTGTTTACCGCCTACGCCCACAACCAGGTCAACCTTGTCCACCAAGGGGAGGCCGTGCGTAGCGGTCAAATCATCGCCAAGGTGGGCAACACCGGTCGCGCCACCGGCCCCCACCTCCATTTCGAGGTGCGGCGCGGCACTACCCCGGTGGATCCGCTGCTCTATCTGCCCAAACGGTGACAGCTTCGCAACAGGCCGCCATCGCGGCAACCGACGATCCCGTCACCTGCTATCTGCGCGATATCGCCACCACCCCGGTGCTCGATCGCGAACAGGAGATCGCCCTCTTCGCTAGGGTAAAAAGCGGTGATGCGGCCGCGTTCCACACCATCATCGAGGCGCATCTGAAGATGGTGGTGATCATCGCGCGCCATCACCGTGGCGCACTCCCCTTGGCCGATCGCATCGAGGAGGGCAATCTGGGCTTGATGCACGCGGCGCGGAAGTTCCGTCCCGATTACGGCTGCCGCTTTGCCACCTACGCCGTGTGGTGGGTGCGCGCCTATATTGAACGCGCAATCCACAACCAGTCCAGCATCGTGCGGGTTCCGGTACATATCCGTCAGGAATACAACGCCATTCGTCGCGCCGAATTGGCGCTGTCGATTCAATACAACCGTGCGCCGACCGTCGAGGAAATCGCCAACCAGATGGAAACTGGGGTTTCGCATGTGGAGGAGTTGCTGTATCGTGCGCAGCCCCAACGGCTGGTGGAAACCGTCGCGCTGTCGGACAGCACCCTGCTGGATGAGCACCTGCAGGGCGACGATCCCCGCGCACAGGCGGCACCACAGCCCGAGCAGGAGTTGGAGCAGAAGCAGCACTCTGAAATCATCTCCCGCTGGCTGGATACACTGAAGCCGCGCGAACGCATGGTGATCTGCGCCCGCTTCGGGCTGGAGAACCAAGAGGAGCGGACATTGGAAGCAATCGGCGGCGAGCTTTTGTGTACCAAGGAGCGGGTTCGGCAGATTCAGGTTGCCGCCCTGCGGAAGCTGCGCCGACACATCGCGACCGAACAGGAAAAAGGAGCACCCGATGCAACCGCCACATTCTCTTGACATTTCAGAGTATATTCGCGCCGTTCCCGATTTTCCATCGCCCGGCATCCTCTTTCGCGACATCACCCCGCTGCTGGCGAACGCCGATGCCTTTTCGGCTACCGTCGCCCAGATGGCCTGCCTGATCCCCAAGGAGACCACCGCGCTGGCCTGCATCGAATCGCGGGGCTTTATCTTCGGCGCCGCCCTCGCCCACCAGCTTGACCTCGCCTTTGTACCGGTGCGCAAGCCGGGCAAGCTGCCCGCCGCCACCTACGCCGTTGAGTACGCGCTTGAGTATGGAACCGACCGCCTAGAGATCCATCAGGATGCCATCGAACCCGGTCAAAAGGTGGTGATTATCGACGACCTGCTCGCCACCGGCGGCACCGCCGCCGCCACCGTGCAACTGCTGCGGCAGTTCGATAGGGTAGAGGCGACCACGCTGATCGTGCTGATTGAACTGGATGGTCTAAAGGGGCGGGAGAAACTCCCCTCCATCGATGTACGCGCCCTGATTCATTACGACTGACCAGCCCTAGGTAATGACAGCCCCGCAGAGAGTCGTCACCGCGGCACGGACGGACTTTTTGCGATCTGCTCAGGCACTGTTACGCCCTCGTAGCTCAGATGGATAGAGCGACCGCCTCCTAAGCGGTAGGCCACAGGTTCGACTCCTGTCGAGGGCACCAAAAATGAATGGCATAGTGTCGCATAGCGTTGCATCAAACATAAAAAACAACAGGTTTGGCGATTTATGGGGGTAAAGTTATTGCATAGCGGTGCATACAATCGCACGGGGTGGCAGGTAAAAATGACAGGGAAAACCGTCGCCACTGCTGTGTTACCTGTCACCCACGGTATTTCCTATCATGAGTGACGGGCTGCTGACTGATATGCGCTGCCGCAAAGCGGCATGCCCTCCAGATAAAAAGAAGACACGCATCACCGATGGCGGCGGCTTGTTTCTGATGGTTACCGCCGCCGGCGGTAAATACTGGGGCATGGCCTATCGCATGCCTGGAGTTCGGCGCGAACTATCGTTTGGCACCTATCCAAAAGTATCACTCAAAGAAGCGCGACAGATGCGAGATCGTGCGCGGGAGATGATTAGGAACGGCATCGACCCACGCGATGCCCGGGATATGGTGGCTGCACCAAGCGCAGGGAGCACGACCACATTTGCGCAAGCGTTCGAGGACTATTTGCAGCACCGCGGCCGCAATCTCACTGATCGCACCCTGCGAGAGATGCGCAGCCGGATGCGCTGCCATGCCCTCCCCCACATCGGCGATACCCCTATCTCCGACATCCGCCCAGACACAATCCTGGCCGTGCTGCGCCGCATCGAGCGCGGCGGGCGGCACCACACTGCGCACAAAGTGCGGGCGATCATCGGGCGGGTGATGCGGTTTGCCATCGCCAGCGGATTGATTGATACCGACCCCACTGCCTCGCTGGTCGGTGCGCTGGAGCCGGAGCGGGTGACGCACCGCGCCACGCTGCTC
>WFMN01000047.1 GCA_015489095.1 Mariprofundaceae bacterium
CCCGGAAGCAGCGCCAGCGTGATGCCGAGATCCTCGACATCGCCCAGCAGGTGGTCGGGGTCAACGGCGTGAAAGGCGAGGCCGATCACGGTGGCGATGGGGGCGAGCGTGATGTAGCGCTTGCTGAAGGTGAGGCGGAAGCCCAACCGCGCTTCGCCATCAACCGATTGGCGGCAGACCACGCCGAGGTCGCGCATCGCACCGGCATCGGAGCCGGCGTAGGGGCTGGTCAGCGCGAAGCAGGGGATCTCGTCGCCGCGCGCCAATCGTGGCAGGTAGTGATCGCGCTGCGCATCGGTGCCGTAGGCGAGCAGCAGCTCGGCAGGTCCCAGCGAGTTGGGCACCATGACGGTGACGGCGGCGGTCACCGAGCGGCTGGCGATCATCTGCACCACGGCGGAGTGGGCGGCGGCCGAAAACCCCTTGCCGCCGTATTCGGGCGGGATGATCAGGCCGAAAAAGCGGTGCTGCTTGATAAACCGCCACGCCCCGTCCGGCAGGTCGTGGTGGCGCTGGGTGATCGCCCATTCATCGAGCATGGCGCACAGCTCGCGCGTCGGCCCGTCGAGAAACGCCTGTTCCTCGGCGGTGAGCGGCCGATCCATCGCCGGCAGCGCGCGCCACTCCGGCCGGCCGGAGAAGATCTCGCCTTCAAAGCCGACACTGCCCGCCGCCATCGCCTCGCGCTCGGTGTCGGAGATGGGCGGCATCTGCTGTTGCAGGCGGTGGTAAAGGCTCATGATGTTTCCCCCTTGTGCGGTAACAAAGTGACAGCACTGCCATCCTCCAAGGTGAGTCGGCTGTTGGCCTTCACTGTCTCGATCGGCAGTTGGCCGATGCCGTAGGGTGTGCCGTCGCCGTCGAGCGCGGCGCTGGTGAGTTTGCCGACGGGGGCGGTGGTGCAGATGTTGGCGGGGAGCCGGTCGGGTAGATGCGCAAGCCGACAGTGGCACAGGGTTTTGCGGATGCCGCCGCGCCAGCGCATGCGGCTGGCCACCTCCTGTCCGACGAAGCACCCCTTGTCGAAGCTGATGCCGTCGCGCTCGATCAGGTTGGCGTTGAGCGGAAAATCGCACCAATCGATGCCAAAACGGGGGGTGCCGTAGGCGATGCGGGCGGCCTCGATCACCGCTTCGTCCACCACGGTAGCGTCGATCGCCGGTTGCGCTTTGGCGAGGAGCCAGCAGCCATCATCGTCGCTCTCTTCCAGCGGCCACGCCAGCGGCAGCGCTTGCGCCATCCGCCGGCTGCCCGCCCCCTGCAGCGACCACAGTGTAAGCTCGGGGTCGGCGGCGATGGTGAGCGTGTAGCCCAGACTGAAGCGGCGCAGGCGGGCGCAGGCCGCCTCCAGCGCGCAGGCGGGCACAATCAACAGGCGGCGCGCGCCATCGGCCGCCAGCCACAAATCGCACACCGCCTTGCCCTGCGGCGTGAGCAGCGCGGCGTAGAGCAGCCGGTCGGAGGTCAGCCGGCGCAGATCCTGGGTGATCTGCCCCTGCAGGTAGTCATCCACCCGCTCGCCGGTGATGGCGATGACGCCATAGGCGCTGCGGTGGCAGAGAAGGGGTAAGTTTTTCAATTCTATACCGTCATATAATACGGGAGTGGCTAGCGATGGCAGATGTGCTAGACTGGGGCGGGGAGGAGCGACTGACGTCATCCCGGCGCAGGCCGGGATCCATTGGCACCGCACGCCCGCATGGATTCCGGCTCGGAGGCCGGAATGACGATGCTTTCCGTCATGCCGGTACCGGATCAAGTCCGGCATGACGAATCCGGCATCCAGTTGGGTAGGTGGTGCGGTTTCAGCTGCATAGCCGGTTACGGCCGCTGTTTTTGGCACGGTAGAGCGCCTCATCCGCCAAATGGATCATCTGTTCCAGCGAATCGCGCAGCCCGACATGGAGGCCGATGCTGATGGTGACCTGGATGGCCTCTCCGTTATCCTCCACCACCGAGGCGGCGATCTGCTCCCGGAGCCCGTTCAGCACATCGCTCGCCTGCTCGCCGCCTGCCCCCATCAGCAGGATGCAGAACTCCTCGCCCCCCATGCGGGCGACGAGATCGGATTCGCGCAGCTTCTGCTGCATGATGTTGGCCACATTGATGATCACCTTGTCGCCGACCTTGTGGCCGTAGCGGTCGTTGACCTGCTTGAAGTGGTCGATATCGAGCATGGCGACCGCGATATCGAGCTTTTCACGACGGGCGTTGGCGCACAGTGCTTCGCCGCTATCGAAGAAATAGCGGCGGTTGAACAGGCCGCTGAGATAATCCCTTGTTGCGGCATACTTGAGCTTGGCGACATGGCGTAGGCGGTCGAGGTTGATCAGGATGCGGGTGATCACCTCCTCGCGGGTGGCATTCTTGGCGACATAGTCCGAGGCGCCGTTCTTGAGGAAATTGGCCGCCAGCGTCGGGTCGCCGGTGCCGGAGATGCCGAGAATGGCGAGGTCATCGACCGAGGCGTCGTGGCGGATGGCGCGAATCATCTCCACCCCGCCCATCCCGGCCATGGCGTAATCGACCAAGATCAGCCGGATGTTATGCAGATGCTGACGGTAGAGCGAAAGCCCCTCTTCGCCACTGCTGGCGGATAGCACATCAAAGTTCAGATCCCTCAACATACCGCCGAAATGGCGGCGGGCGGTGGAGGAGTCATCGACGATCAGCGCGTGGTAGCCGCTGTTGGCGCGCAGGTGGTGGATCAGCCGGATCAGGTCGTCCACGCTCGACTGCCCCTGCTTGACCACATAGTCCACGATCGGCAGTTGCAGCAGCAGTTCGCGGCGCGGCTCATCGACGGTGCCGGTGAAGACCACGCTGCGCACCCCGCGCTCGGCCATCAGGGTGACCACCTCACCGTCGGGGGCGTCCGGCAGGTTGAGGTCGAGCAGGGCAAGAAAGATCCGCTCCCCGATGCGGTCGAGTTGGCGCACCGCCTCGGCGTAACAGGTGGCGGAGGCAATGCGAAATTCGGTCTCCTTCCGTAGCTGGTTGGTTAGCACCTTGGTAAAAAAGGCGGTATCTTCAACAATGAGAATGGTGTCTTGCACAGGTTTACTCCTAGTTTGCCGGTAGTGGCATCAATCCTTCAGCCGCCAGCCGCGGCGCCATAGCTGCCAGCAGGTGATGATGGTGACGATGGTTGCCAGCAGCACGAAGCCGATGGCGGTGGTGGGGTGGCTGTCGCCGACGCCGAGCAGGCCGAAGCGGAAGCCGTCCACCATGTAGAAAAAGGGGTTGATGCTGTTCACCTGTTGCCACAGTGGCGGCAGTTGCCCGATGGAGTAGAAGACGCCGGAGAGAAAGGTGAGCGGCATGATGATGAAGTTGCTGATGGTGGCCATGTCATCGAACTTTTTCGCCCACATGCCGCCGATAATGCCCAGTCCACCCATGATGGTGGAGGCGCACAGCGCGAACAGCAGCGCCACGGCGGGGTGCGGCAGCGGGAAGTGGACGAAGGGGGAGAGCACCAGCAGAAAGACGGTGGCCACCACCAGCGCGCGCATCACGGCCGCCAGCAAAAAGGCGCCGATCACCTCGGCGGCGGTCAGCGGCGCCATCAGCAGGTGGGCGTGGATATTCATCACCTTGCCCGCGATCAGCGAGCTGGAGGTGTTGGCGAAGGCGTTTTGCATCATCGCCATCATCGCCAGCCCTGGCACCAGAAAGTCGAAGTAGGGCACCGCCAGCCCCGGCACGCTGCGGTTGCCCATCGCATAGCGGAAGACGATCAGGTAGAGCAGCGCGGTAAGCGCGGGGGCGACGATGGTCTGCATCTTCACCTTGAAGAAGCGTCGTGTCTCCCTGCCGAACAGGGTGGATGCCCCGCGTAGGTTCATGCGTGGTGTTGTTTTTCACCGCGGAGGCGCGGAGGGACGGAGGGGAAAAAAGAGGCTGTCATTCCGGCCTCCGAGCCGGAATCCATATGGGCTGCGGCGTTGATGGATGCCGGATCAAGTCCGGCATGCCTGTTAAAAGACAAGTCAAGCCTTGCCGACGGCAAATGCACGGTTCGGATCGTAATGCTCGCCCGTTTGTGCCGCGTGGAACATCATGCGCAGCAGCTTTCGCGCA
>WFMN01000048.1 GCA_015489095.1 Mariprofundaceae bacterium
CAAGATAGCCCCGCCGGAGGTGTTGGCACTGCTGCGTAAGATCGAGGCGGACGGTAACCTTTACAAGGTGAGGCGCCTGCTGAATTACCTGCGGCGGGTGTTTTCGTTTGCCATATCGCACGGGGATGCGACACGAAACCCGGCCAGTGAGTTGGTGGCGAGCGACCTGTTCGCCAAGGAGAAGGTGCGGCACCGGCCAGCTTTCACCACCGCCAAGGATGCGGGGATGCTGATGCGCATGATCGGCGGTTATGACAACCCGATCGTACGCGGCGCATTGCAGATGCTGGCGTTGACCCTATCCCGTCCGGGCGAAGTGCGCGTCTTTAGAGGGTCGAACCAAGCTAATATACTGATTCCTCAAGATTCTCATCGAAATAAACGCTGTTTTCATCGCTTAGCGCATCCTTTTCGCTATCGAAATGGACACTGTAAGCGGATTCCGGCTCACGCAGGGTGTAGGCGTCATCGGCTGGCGCAACCCTTCTTCCCTGCGCCTTGACCCCCAATCGCTCCTTGATTTGTACAACGAACCCCTCGCTACCAACCGCCAGCGCCTCGGAATACTCCGCCCGCCTTCGGGCAACGCCGCGCGCTAAGGCCTGCGCAATCCACTCCTGATACGCGCTTCTGAGCGCCGCGTCGTTTCCTGCCCCGGTGAGCGCGATCAGCTGTTCCCGATCAATCAGCCGGTAGCGTTGCGGGGGCGACAGGATCTCATGGTGCCCGCAGTGCGGCCATTCGGAAGGGTGCGTCACCGCCCCCGCCCGCACCATATTCATGTCCATGTACACCAAGCAGCGCAACAGGTGCTCGCCACGCTCGATGGCGGCGGCGTGGTAACGATCCTCCCAGAAGGCTCCCTGCCGTCCTTTTCTGCGATTGAACGCCTGTGCGGTGCGCCCGGCGACCAGCTGCATGCCGCGCGAAATCGCATCCGACGCTCCATCGACCACCAGCAGATGGATGTGATTGGAGGTCACCATGTAGTTCAAAACAGAGAGTTTGTAGCGCACCTTCGCTTGGTAGAGCCAATGGATCCACTGCTTCCGGTCTTTCGCGAACTTGAGCAAAAACTCCCGTTTGTGGCAGCGGTGGGTGATGTGCCAGACCTGACCGGGAATATGATGACGATTCGCTCTTGGCACCAGTCGTTTCCTCCTGTTTTGCGCTTAAAGTGGCCATTTCGCCGGTAAAAAGTGGGGTCTAAGCCCCAAAAAACCCCGTTTTTCGACTAATAGCCAAGCAATACCAATGGGTTAATCTGGTTCGACCCTGCTATCTTTCGACTAATAGCCAAGCAATACCAATGGGTTAATCTGGTTCGACCCCGCTAGATTAATCTCTGTGCGGGTTACGGGATGGTTACCTCGTAGGGTGTGGCAGTTTGGGTTTCCGGCATGTAGAAGATAAAGAAAGAAATATTGCCACTAGGGTTGTTGCTAGGGACAACCAAGACTACATCACAGGTTTGTATATCGTTGAAGTTAGTGTTGCCTTGTTTGCCTTGGTTGCGATACTTATTGATCGTGCTGCCGTTTGCCGTTGTTGTGGGTTGATTTGTACTACCAAAAAAAGTTATTTTTCCCTTGCTCGCTTTATCCCATGCGATGATATTCCCATTGCGGTCACCCTCAAAAACGAAATAATCATCTTGGGCTTGGGACGCATCTACGGTAAGTCCGGCTGATGTTGTGCGATTGCAGTTTGATTTTGCTTTTAGTGATGAGGTCTTAAGCATGCCAGATGGGTTGACAAGATTACCCAAAGGCGAAGCTGAGGTGCTGCCGATGCCCTTGCCTCCAGTACCGCCACCACCTGCGGCACCTTGGGTGTTGCCCCAGATGTTGCCTGAGAAGTAGAGCGAATTGCTTTGTTGGACAATCTGCTTGCTGTAGATGGTTGCCGCGTTGCCGGTAGGGAGGAAGCCATCATATAACGCAATTTGACTCCCTTTGATGAGATAGGGTGTCAAAATTGAGGAGCCTATTGCCAATGTATAGGGCGTGGTAGGCAGGGCATCGACTTGTATTGCGGTGTTGTAAGTGGTGTCCAGCTGATTGAAATCTACTGCCACAAACAGATCCGTCATATTGATGCGGGCGATTTTGAGTTTGTCCCCCTCGGTCAGTTCGGCATATGCGGTGGGAATGGCGGTCTGGTTCCAGATCGCGTCAAAATCGGCCGTAGCGAGCTGCCCGCTGGCGGTCGCCAATGTCACCGACGGATTCATGTTGGAGATCACCATCACCCTCGGATCGGGCTTGCTGGTGACCAGCACGCCGCCTCCGCCGTTCAGGTTGGTCAGCTCCGCCTGCTGGTCGTAGGGGAGCGGATTCGGCGCGGAGGCGGTGATAAAGTCGGCGGGGTAGAGGTAGATACGCTTCTTGTTGATGGTGTTGGTCGAGACCTTGGTGGCCGGTACATTCATGATGGTGCCGATCGCCTTATCCCACGCATCGACGCTGGCGGTACTGGCAACAGCGGCAATGGGGTTGGCCGCCACCTCCGCGGGCACCTTCTTGTTGGTCTGCACATAGAGCCGCATCGCGTCGGCGATGGCGGCCAACGCCTGATCTTCCGATGTCTGCTTACTGCTGGTGATCATCTGGATGGCGCTAGGGGCGATGGTGGCGGCCAAGATCGACATGACGGCGAGCACGCCGATGATCTCGATGAGGGTGAAGCCGTGGCTGGAATCTTCTTGTACATATTGCA
>WFMN01000049.1 GCA_015489095.1 Mariprofundaceae bacterium
CCTCTCCATCGCCCCCATCCTTCGGCATCCACGCTGATAGATCAAGCCCCCCGCATTGCCTTCGATGGTGATGCAACTACCGTTCGATGCAATGCAAAAGCCGCAACAAAGCAGCCCGTGCGCGCAATCCTCCACCGTTACCTGAACCGCCACGCCGAGGATTGGCCCATTCACCCCCCGCTGCCCGATGGGTGCGGCATAGTGGTGGTTATCCCGACCCACAACGAGCCCGACTTGCCGCGCACGCTGGAGTCACTGGGTGGCTGCAGGCCGCCCGACGGCAGGTGGAGCGCCTTGGTGGTGGTCAACGATAGCGTAGCCGATCCGGAAGCGATCCGCCGGCAAAACCGGCGGACGCTGGCCGACCTGCGCCACCCCCTGCCCTACCCGCTGGCCGTCGTCGATGCCACTGGACTGCCCGGCAATCGCGCGGGCGTGGGAAGCGCGCGCAAGATCGGCATGGACGCGGCGGTCGCCGCCTTCGCCCGCGGCAACGGCGATGGCATCATCGTCTCGCTGGATGCGGACTGCGCTGTCCACCCCGATTACCTGCGCGCGCTGGAACGCCATATGCGCGCCCATCCCCGCGCGCCCGCCTGCGTCACCCGTTTTCGCCATCCGCTGGAGGCGATTCCCGATCCCGCCGCACGCCGAGCGATGGTCTGCTACGAGCTCCACCTACGCTATTACCGGTTGGGACTACAACAGGCCGGCGTTCCCTACGCCTTTAGCACCATCGGCTCCTGCTTTGCCTGCCGCGCATCCGATTACGCCCGCCAAGGGGGAATGAACCGGCGGCAGGCCGGCGAAGACTTCTATTTCCTGCACAAGATGGCGCAACTAGGCACAATCGACCTCTGCCGCGATGCGCTAGTCTATCCATCTCCCCGTCTCACCAGCCGCACTCCGTTCGGCACCGGCGAGGCGATGGCAAGATGGCTGGCCTGTGGCAGCGGCCGCTGGGAGAGCTACCATCCGCGGGCATTCCGTGATCTGGCAGCCATCGCGGAGCGGATCGACGCCCTTCGGGCCGGCTACGACGAAACGCTGCTCCCCCCGTCCGCGCAGGCCTTTTTCGCGCGGCAACGGGGAGCCGAGCGCATCGAGGAGATTCGTCGCAACAGCGCATCCCCAGCGGCGTTTCGCAAACGGTTCTGGCACTGGTTCAACGGCTTTCTAGCGATGAAGTTCATCCGCTTCGCCTGCAACAACCATCACGGCTGGATGGCGGTGGAAAACGCGGTAGCGTTGTTGCTCGAAGCGGAGAGGCCACCAAAAGAGGCCGAGCCTCTGCTCCACTATCTGCGCGAACAGGAGGAGAGAACCAATCACAACCACAGCTAAAGCCATCCTGATACTGCTTGCTCTGCTGGCAACCATCCCCGCGCAGGCCAGCGAGTATCTCTACTACCGCGACATCGTCATCCCGCCGTTCAAAAGCATGCGCGAGTTCTTCGATCTGCCCAACCGCAGCGGAGAGTATGAAGTCACACTGGTCTCCGAGGCGATCGGCCCGCTCACCTTTCGCATCTTGCGGGTGCAGGGAGAGCACGAACAGCTCGAAGTCCGCAACCGCAGCTACCATATCGAGGATCATCAGTTCCAAGCTCCGTTCAACAACCCCAGCGGCAAGGACGACCTCATCGTGGTGATCGACAACTCCAACCCGCTAAAATCGGCACCTGTCTCCGTTTATGTCGTCGAGCCACCTAAATAACCACCCCGGCGGGAGGGGTTGAAGGCCGGTTTTCGCGTCCCTACAAAACGCGCCGAGCATACGACGGAGCGATAGTAGAAGCATGATCAAAGCCCAATCCCTGTCACGCAAGTATGGTGATACCTTTGCCGTGCGCGACCTGTCGTTTACCATCAACAAAGGCGAGGTGATGGGACTGCTCGGCCCCAACGGCGCCGGCAAATCGACCACCATGAAGATGCTGGTCTGCTACCTCCCCCCCTCCTCCGGCGAGGCGTGGATCGGCGGCGTGCCGCTTTGCGACAGCATCGCGGTGCGCAGGCAGATCGGCTACCTGCCGGAAAACGCCCCCTCGTGGAACGATCTGTCGGTCATCGACCATCTCCGCTTTACCGGGCGCATGCAGGGGTTGGATGGCGGCACACTGCGCGATCGTATCCGTACCATGGCGGGGCTGTGCCATGTTGATGGCGTCCTCCACCGTCGCATCGACGAGCTTTCCAAGGGGTATCGCCAGCGGGTGGGGCTGGCCGCCAGCATGCTGCACGACCCCGAACTGCTCATTCTGGATGAGCCCACCACCGGGCTGGACCCCAACCAGATCGTCGAAATCCGCCAGTTGATCCGCCGCTTGGCGGAGGCGAAAACGGTGCTGCTCTCCTCGCACATCCTCTCCGAGGTGGAGGCGGTGTGCGACCGCATGATGATTATCGACCGCAGCGAGTTGAAGGCGATCGGCACCGCCGAGGAGCTAGCGGCACTGGCCAGCGGCGGCAACCGCCTTCACGCCGTGGCCCGCGATATCGATCCCGATGCCTTGCGCACGCGGATCGGTGAGGCACTGCCCGAGGTGACGCTGACCATCGACGAGCGGGATGATGGTTCACTCGCGCTGGAACTCACCGCCGGCGACCCGGACGCCCCGCTGGCGGCCACCCTGTTTCGCTCGGTCGCCGAGGGTGGCGGCGTGCTGCTGGAGATGCGGCCGGAACAGGTGACGCTGGAGAGCGTCTTCCACCGCTTGACCGGGGAGGTGGCACAATGAGGCAGGTGCTGGTGCTGTGCGGCAAGGAGCTGCGGGTCGCCTTCGATACCGCCCAAGGGGCGGTGGTGGCGGTGGCCTTTCTGCTCGCTTGCGGCTTCTTTTTCGGCAACAACCTCTTCCTGATGGGGCAGGCGGAGATGCGCGGCTTCTTCGCCGTCATGCCGCTGTTGCTGATGTTTTTCATCCCCGCGATGGCGATGCGGCTCTTCGCCGATGAGTTGCACAGCGGCACATTCGAGCTCCTGGCCACCATGCCGGTGTCGTCGATGCAACTGGTGTTGGGCAAGTATCTGGCGCTGCTTTTGCAACTGCTGATCCTCTTCAGCCTCACCCTGCTCTACCCGTGGTCGCTCTCCCTGCTCGGCGACCCCGATGGCGGCCGCATCGCCGCCGGCTATCTGGCGCTGCTGCTACTCTCCTCCGGCTATGCGGCTGTCTGTCTCTACGCCTCGTCGCTCACCCGCCACGCCATGGTGGCCTACATCATCGGCTTCGCGCTGCTGTTTGCCGCCTACCTATTGTCGCAAGCGGCGATGACCATGCCGCCGGCGGTGCAGGATTGGCTGCGGATGGTACTGCCGCTGCCCGGCTACCGCGCGATGCTGCGCGGGGTGATCGGGCTGGAGAATGGCGCCTATTTCCTCTGCATGACCCTCTTCTTCCTCGCCCTGACCGGCTTCCAGCTTGAGCGCAGGAGGTGGCAATGAGCATGGTATCGGATGGCCGCGGCGTGATTCGCCGCCGCGCGTGGATCACGCTGCTGCTCACACTGACCGCGCTGGTGGCGCTCTATGCCGCGGCATGGACGGCGCATCTCCGTTTCGACTGGACGGAAGACCGCGTCTATACCCTGTCGGACTCCACCAAGACCATTCTGGCGCAGCTGAAGGATCCGGTGCAGATCCGCGCCTATATCACCAGCGGGCTGCCGCAACCTTACGGCGCGCTGCGCCGGTTCATCACCGACATGCTGGCCAGCTACCACGACGCCTCGCCGCAGGTGAGCTACGAGGTGATTGATCCCGGCTCCGACCCCAATGTCGCGGCGTCGCTGGCGGCGATGGGGATTCCGCGCGTCCAGGTGCAGGCCGTCGAGGATGATCAGGCGCAAATCAAGCAGGGGTACATGGCGATCGTCGTCGAATACCTTGACAAGAAAGAGATCATTCCGGTGGTGCAGAGCGAGGCCGGGTTTGAGTACAACCTCACCCGCAAGATCAAGCGGGTCACCGGCAGCGGCCAGCTGAAGATCGGTGTGGTCGATGCCTTCGGCAGCAGCACGCTCACCACCATGCAGCGCCTGCAACAGCTTGCCGGCGATGACTACCAGCTACGCTCCGTCAATCCCGACAAGGAGCCGCTACCGGCCGACCTGCGCGGGCTGGTCA
>WFMN01000050.1 GCA_015489095.1 Mariprofundaceae bacterium
GCGCTGATCGGCTCGCTCGCGCTGCTGCTGGCGCGCAAGGGGTTGCGGGCGGAGATCCCCTTCGGCCCCTATCTGGCGCTAGCGGGCATGATCTGGTTCGTGTGGCACGCCCCGCTGCTGCATGGTTACCTGCGATGGATGCGGTGACCATGATGAGCACCTCGCAAAAAGGGGGTATCGCGACTGCGGATCGGTTCGGGGAAAGGATTCCCCTCCTACAGGCCGTAGGAGCGGTTGCCAACCGCGAATTGCCATGGGCTCGTCAATGACGGCTGGGCTGGCCACCATCCCGCTGGCGGCACTGCAGGCGCTGCTGCGACAGCGGGGGCAACCGGCGTGGCGCGCCAAGCAGATCCTCGACTGGCGCAACAAGGGGGTGCTTGATCCCGCCGCCATGCGCAACCTCCCAGCCGCCCTGCGCGCTGCCCTGCCGGAGTGGCTGCGCTGCGATCCGTTCACCTGCGTCGCCCGCCAGCAGTCGGTCGATGGCACACGCAAGTATCTGCTACAACTGAACAGCGGCAACAACGCCGGCAAGCGGATCGAAACCGTCTATATCCCGGAGCGCGAGCGCGGCACCGTCTGCATCTCCAGTCAGATCGGCTGCCCGCTGGATTGCCCCTTCTGCTGCACCGGCAGTCAGCCCTTCGACGGCAACCTGACCGGGGATGAAATCGTCGCCCAACTGCTGCATGTGATGGACGACCTGCGCCGCCACCCGCTCGATAACGGCGCAAGCAACCGGGTCACCCATGTGGTGTTCATGGGCATGGGCGAGCCGATGAGCAACGAACGCGGGCTCCACGCCGCGCTCAAGGCGCTGCTCGAAGCGCTTGGCATATCGCGGCGCAGGATCACCGTCTCCACCTCGGGGCTGGTGCACGGCATCGCGCGGCTGGGCAAGAGCTATCCGGTCAATCTGGCCATCTCCCTCCACGCGGCCAGCAACCCGCTGCGCGATAGGCTGGTGCCGATCAACCGCACCTTCGACCTCACCCGCTTGCGGGCAAGCCTCGATGACTTCCCGCTACCCGCCCAGCGCCACATCACGCTGGAATATGTCATGCTGGCGGGGGTCAACGACCGCCCGGAGGATATCGAAGCGCTGGCGGCGTTCGTCAACCGCCGCCGTGAGCGGGTCAACCTCATCCGCTACAACCCCCATCCCGCCAGCCACTTCACCGGCTCCAGCAGCGCACAAATCGACGCCTTCGCCCACCAACTGACCGCCCGCGGCATCCGCACCACCGTGCGCCGTTCGCGTGGCGACGATATTATGGCAGCATGCGGGCAGTTAAATTCCGTGTTGGAGAGTAGATAAATGGCACAACAGAAGCGGCGCACCGGCATTATCGGCGGCAGTGGGCTCTACGACATCGACCACTGCCATGTGTTGGATCAACTGGAGCTGGAAACCCCGTTCGGCACTCCATCCGCCCCACTCACGCTGGTGGAGGTCAACGGCCATGAGGCGGTGTTCCTCCCCCGGCACGGCCGCGGTCACCGCATCCCGCCCCACCGGATCAACTACCGCGCCAACATCTACGCCATGAAGCTGGCCGGGGTCGAACAGATCATCTCCATCTCCGCCGTCGGCTCGCTGCGCGAGGGGATTGAGCCCGGTCACTTCGTGGTGGTGGACCAATTCGTCGATCGCACCCGTGGCCGCGCCTCCTCCTTTTTCGACGGCCCGATCGTTAGCCATGTTTCGATGGCCGACCCCTGCTGCCACTCGCTGCGCGACCGCCTGATCAACAGCTGCAACGCCGCCGGCATCATGACCCATCCCGAAGGCGCCTACATGGTGATGGAGGGGCCGCAGTTCTCCACCCGCGCCGAATCCAACCTCTACCGCCAGTGGGGGATGGATGTGATCGGCATGACCAATATGCCGGAGGCCAAGCTGGCCCGCGAGGCCGAGATCTGCTACGCCACCGTGGCCATGAGCACCGACTACGACTGCTGGCACGAAGAGGAGGAGAATGTCTCCGTTGCCGCCATCATCGAGGTGATGCAGCGCAATGTCGCCCACGCCAAGGCGATGCTGGGGCACTTTTTCGCCGAAGATGACAACAGTGTGCTCTTCCATTGTGGCTGCCACTGCCGCACCGCGCTGGACGCCGGACTGTTCGCCGACCTGCAGGCGATGGATGACGCGGCGCTGCGCCAAGTGCACGCCATCATCGCCCGCAAGCTCGATCAGGGGGGCGGCGCATGACCATCCATCGCGCCACCATCTACGCCCTCGTTGTGCTGCTGTTGGGCGGTTGCGGCGGCACGCGAGAGGAGGCGGTCAAGGTGGAGAAGCAGGGGCAGATCCACTACGAAATGGGGGTGGACGCCCTGCGCAAAAACAACCTGCCCATCGCCTTCCGTGAGCTGCTGAAAGCACAATCCTTCCAGCCGGAGCGCGCCGACATCAAGGCGGCGCTGGCTCTGGCGTGGCGCTACCGCGGCGACCTTGCCAAATCGCAGCAGCTCTACCGTCAGGCGCTGCGCATCCACCCCACGCCCGCCATGCACAACAACTACGGCAACCTGTTGCTGCAGATGGGCAACCTTGCCGAGGCGGAGCGGGAGTTTCGCCTCGCGCTCAACGACCCACGCTACACCCGACAGGATCTCGCCTTTATCAACCTCGGCGATACGCTGGCGGCAGAGGGCAAATACGACGAGGCGATCGCCTCCTACCGCAAGGCGACCCTGATCAACCCTAAACAGCGCATCTCGCAGCTGCACGAGGCGGAGGCCTTCATCAGCAGCCACCGCGCCCCCTACGCCGAGGCGCTGCTGCTCACCATGCTACGCCGGCAGCCCGACAACCGTGCCGCGCTCGCAACCCTGCTCCCGTTGCTAAGGCGCGGCCACGATGCTCCCCAAGCCACGGAACTGCTCCACCGCTTCCAAGAGGCCAGCAAGATCGACGCCGACCGGCAGTGGGCGGCACAACAACTTCAGGAGGTGAAACAGTGGCATGAGTAACGCCGTTGCCGATAGCGAACCCGTACGCAACAGCCCGCAGGAGGTGCGGCGCATGATCACCATCGAGGTCGGTCAGCGCCTGCGGCTCGCCCGCGAAGAACAGGGAATCACACTGGAGCAGTTGTCGGATCAACTGAAACTGAGCCTGCGCCAACTGACGGCGCTGGAGGAGGGTGACTGGAGCCGGCTGCCCAACGACACCATCGCCCTCGCCTTTTTGCGCCAGTATGCCCGCCACCTGGGTGTCGATGTCGCCGACAGCGTCGAACAGCTCAAGTCGGACGCGCTCCGCATCCATCAGCCGTTGACCTTTCCCGACCCCGCCATCGCCCCCAACCGCAAGTGGGCGATTGCAACCGCCGCCCTCTTCGTGCTGCTCCTCTTGGGGTGGAACCTGTTCGACACCCACGACGAGCAACCGGAAGCGGAAGCACCGCCGCTGCCGGAGGCACAAGCGCAGCACGCCGCCACGCCCTCCCAGCCCACCGCCGCGCCCAAGAGCGCCGCGCCCCACTCACCCGAGCCGTCGCCGACGCCTCCGCCCCGCCATGCGGCGGCGCCGCGGCAGCAGAGCAAGGCTCCTCCCCCCGCCGCCCCGAACAAACCGGTCAAGCCCGTTGCCGCCATCGCCCCCACGATGACACCCTATCAGGCAGCTCCCAAGCAAACGCCGGTGGTTGTCCCTGTCTCCAGCGCCACCACTTCGCCGTATGCCGCACCCGCCCACCACCACGAGTTCTCGCTGCAAGCGGGCGACGCGCGGGTCTGGCTGCTGGTGGAGGTACCCGACGGTCAGGGGGGCAAAAAGCGTTACCGCGAGGTGATTCTGCGACCGCACCACTCCATTGAAATCGTGCGGGAAGAGCCGGTGATCTTTATCAGCGTGGGCAACGCTGCGCTCCTTAGGGTGACCTATGAGGGCAAGACGCTCTATGACTTCGGCCAGCTCGGCAAGCGCGGCAGGGTGGTGCGCCACATCAAGATCGCCCCCGCGTCGCCCCCCACCGGCCAAACGGTGGCGCGGTAGCGCTGTCGCGGCCGAATCGCTACATTGCGCGCCCCATGAAAACCGCACTCCCCACTCCAACGCATCACGCATGACCGCCAACAGCTCCAACCTCCGTTTCGTCTTCGTCACCGGTGGGGTGGTGTCGTCACTCGGCAAGGGGATTGTCGCCGCCTCGCTGGCCGCGCTGTTCGAAGCGCGCGGACTGAAGGTGGTGATGCAGAAGCTCGACCCCTACATCAATGTCGATCCCGGCACCATGAGCCCCTACCAGCACGGCGAGGTGTTCGTCACCGACGACGGCGCGGAGACCGACCTCGATCTCGGCCATTACGAACGGTTCTCCCACATCACCACCGGTCGCCACTCCAACTACACCACCGGCCGCATCTACGAATCGGTGATTCGCCGCGAACGCCGGGGCGACTACCTTGGCGCAACCGTTCAGGTGATTCCGCACATCACCGACGCCATCAAGCAGGCGGTGCTGTCGCTGGACGGCCGTGGCGCCGATATCGCGCTGGTGGAGATCGGCGGCACCGTCGGCGATATCGAGTCGCAACCCTTTCTGGAGGCGATCCGCCAGCTCCGCTTCGATCTGGGGCGCGAGCGCACCGCCTTTGTCCACCTGACGCTGGTTCCCTTCATCGCCTCCGCCGGCGAGATCAAATCGAAACCGACCCAGCACTCGGTGCAAAAACTGCGCGAGATCGGCATCCAACCCGATGTGCTGCTCTGCCGCTCGGAGCACCCGATACCCAAGTCGCAACGCGACAAGATCGCCCTCTTTTGCAATGTCGAGCGCAACGCGGTGATCGAAGCGCCCGATGTCGATACCATCTACAGCGTTCCGTTGTCGCTCCACGCCGGCGGGCTGGGCAAGGTGATCCTCCGCCATTTCCACATGGAGCAGACCGAGCCCGACTTGGCGGAGTGGCGCGCGATCTGCCACACCTTCCGCAACCCCAAACATAGCGTGCGCATCGCCATGGTAGGGAAGTATGTGAAGCTGGCCGACGCCTACAAATCGATCAACGAGGCGTTGATCCACGGCGGCATCGCCCACCAAACCAAGGTGGAAATCAACCATATCGACTCCGAACGCATCGAAAAAGAGGGCACCGGGGTGTTGGAGGCGGCCGATGGCATTCTGGTGCCGGGTGGGTTCGGCGAACGCGGCACCGAGGGCAAAATCGCGGCGATCCACTTCGCGCGCACCCATGGCGTTCCCTACTTCGGCATCTGCCTCGGCATGCAACTGGCGGTGATCGAGTTCGCACGCAATGTGGCGGGGCTTGGCGACGCCACCAGCAGCGAGTTTGAACCCCAGTCCGAACAGGCGGTGATCGGCCTGATGACCGAGTGGGAACAGGACGGCACCCGTGTCCATCGCAGCGCCGACGGCGACCTAGGCGGCACCATGCGGCTCGGCGGCTACCCGTGCAAGCTGCTGCCCGGCACCCGCTCCTTCACCGCCTATCAGCAGGAGGAGATCCGCGAGCGCCACCGCCACCGCTACGAGTTCAACGACACCTACCGCGAGCGGTTACAGCAGGCGGGGCTCACCATCGCCGGCACCCTGCCGGATGATTCGCTGGTGGAGATTGTCGAAATCGCCGACCATCCGTGGTTTGTCGCCTGCCAGTTCCACCCCGAGTTTCGCTCCCGCCCCTACGCGCCCCACCCGCTTTTTGCCGCCTTTATCGGCGCCAGCCTGCAGACAACCCATTGAAGCAGCAGCGCGTACAGGTTGCTGATATCACTATCGGCAACGATCTGCCATTGGTGCTGATCGCGGGACCGTGCGTGATCGAGGGTGAGCAGTTCACCCTTGATGTCGCGGGGAAGCTGGCGGAAATCTGCGCCCGCCGCGGCGTGCGCCTGATCTTCAAATCGAGCTTCGACAAGGCCAACCGCACCAGCAACACAAGCTTCCGCGGCCCCGGAATGGAAAAGGGGCTCGCCATCCTAGCGCGGGTGCGACGGGAGATCGGCCTGCCGGTGGTGACCGATCTCCATACCCCGGAGCAGGCGGCACCGGTGGCGGAGCAGGTCGATCTGCTACAGACCCCGGCCTTTTTATGCCGCCAAACCGATTTCATCACTGCCGTTGCCGCAACAGGCAAGCCGGTCAACATCAAAAAGGGGCAGTTTCTGGCGCCGTGGGAGATGCGGCATGTGCTGGATAAGGCCTACGCCACCGGCAACCGGCAGATCATGCTCTGCGAACGGGGTGTCAGCTTCGGCTACAACAATCTGGTCGCCGACATGCGATCGCTCATGGTGATGCGCGATTTCGGCGCGCCGGTCGTGTTCGACGCCACCCATTCGGTGCAGCAGCCGGGGGGGCTGGGCGATGCCACCGGCGGGGATCGCAGCCTGGTTCCCGGCCTTGCCCGCGCGGCAACGGCGATCGGCATCGCCGCCCTGTTCATGGAGGTGCACCCCGACCCCGACCGGGCGAAATCGGATGGCCCCAACTCACTGGCGCTGGATGACCTGGAAGGGCTCCTGACCCGCATCACGGCCATCGATCACGCTGTAAAACATTAGAATAATAATAATACACAATCAATGGAGAAAAGAAAACAATGACCACAATCACCCATGTTCACGGCCGTGAAATCTTTGACTCGCGCGGCAACCCTACCGTCGAGGTGGATATCACCCTCGCCAGCGGCGCATTCGGACGCGCGGCCGTGCCAAGCGGCGCATCGACCGGCACCAGAGAGGCGGTTGAACTGCGCGACGGCGGCAGCCGTCTTGGTGGCAAGGGGGTGCAAAACGCCGTTGGTCATGTCAACAACGCCCTCGCCAAGCGGGTCATCGGCATGGATGCGGCCGACCAAGCAGCCTTGGATGCGGCGATGAATGCGCTCGATGGCACCGACAACAAAGGCAAACTGGGCGCCAACGCCATCCTCGGCATCTCCATGGCCGCGGCGCGCGCCGTGGCCAACCAGCGGCGGGAACCGCTCTACCGCTATATCGGCGGAGAGGATGCCAACCTGCTCCCCGTGCCGTGCATGAATGTGATCAACGGCGGCGCCCACGCCGACAACAATGTCGATCTGCAAGAGTTTATGATCGCTCCCGCCGGTGCGTCGAGCTTCGCGCAGGCACTGGAGATGGGGGCGGAAACCTTCCACGCCCTCAAGTCGGTGCTGAAAGCCAAGGGCTGCAACACCTCGGTCGGCGACGAGGGCGGGTTTGCGCCGTCGCTCCCCTCCAATGTGGCCGCCGTCGATGCGATCATGGAGGCGATCCGCCAAGCGGGTCTCACCGCGGGGAAGGATATCTACATCGCGCTGGATCCCGCCGCTTCCGAGTTCTACCGCGATGGCGAGTATGACCTGAAGGGCGAGGGTAAGCGTCTGGACGCCTCCGGCATGATCGATTTCTTCGCCGACTGGTGCCGTCAATACCCGATCATCTCGATCGAGGATGGCCTAGCCGAAGATGACTGGGAGGGCTGGCAGGCGATGACCGCGCGCATGGGCACGGAGGTGCAGCTGGTCGGTGACGATATCTTCGTTACCAACCCGGAGATCCTGACCCGGGGCATCGACAACAAGGTGGCCAACGCCCTGCTGGTAAAGGTGAACCAGATCGGCACCCTGAGCGAGACCTACCAAGCGGTGGCGCTTGCCACGGAGCACCACTACCGCTGCATGATCAGCCACCGCTCCGGCGAAACCGAGGATCCCTTCATCGCCGACTTGGTGGTTGCGCTGAGCACCGGGCAGATCAAGTCGGGCTCCTGCTCGCGCTCCGACCGCCTGTGCAAATACAATCAGTTACTGCGTATCGAAGAGGAGCTGGGCAAGCGCGCCCGCTTCGCCGGTCTGGATGCCTTCACCATCGGATAGCATCATGGTGGCGGCCGCCCACCACCGCTGATCCACTCCTCTTCGTGTGGCAACACCGGCTGCTCTGGTTGCTGGCGATCGCGCTGATGCTCGCCTTGGCGTGGGCGCTGCTCTTCTCCGACCACAGCTACCTGACCTACCGCCGCGAAAAGGCGGAA
>WFMN01000051.1 GCA_015489095.1 Mariprofundaceae bacterium
CGGCAATCATTGTGCTCTTTGTCGCCCTGATCATCGCACTCTGGTATCAGGCGCAGCCCTCCATCCACGCCTTCGGCTTTCACTTTTTGGTTGATCCCGAGTGGAACCCGGTCAACGACCGCTTCGGCGCGTGGATCCCCATTTTCGGCACCCTCTTCTCCACCTTTCTGGCGCTGCTGTTCGCCATCCCGCTCAGCCTCGGCATCGCGCTGTTTCTGGCCGAACTCGCCCCGGCGTGGATGCGCGCCCCGTTCGGCACCGCGGTGGAGCTGCTCGCCGCCATCCCCAGCATTGTGTACGGCATGTGGGGGCTGTTTGTGCTGGCGCCGATCATGTCCGACAGCGTGCAGCCGTGGCTGCAGGACCACATCGGCGGGCCACTGTTTGACGGCCCCGCGATGGGCATCGGCATGCTCACCGCCGGCATGGTGCTGGCGCTGATGATTATCCCCTTCATCGCCTCGGTGACCCGCGATGTCTTCCTCATGGTGCCGACCAACCTCAAGGAGGCGGCCTACGGCCTCGGCTGCACCACCTGGGAGGTGGTGCGCGATGTGATGATCCCCTACGGCAAGAAGGGGATCGCCGGCGCCGTCTTTCTCGGCATGGGGCGCGCGCTGGGCGAAACGATGGCGATCACCTTTGTCATCGGCAACGCCTACCACCTGTCGTGGTCGCTGCTGGCGCCCGGCAACTCCATCGCCTCCACCCTCGCCAACGAATTCACCGAGGCCGACAGCGACCTCTACCTCTCCTCGCTGATCGAGCTGGGGCTGGTACTGTTTCTCATCACCTTCACCGTGCTCGGACTCGCCCAGTGGTGGCTGCGCCGCGGCACCTTGCAACAAGGGAGGTAAGCGATGCAACGCCGCATCTGGATCAACCGCATTGTCCTGCTGCTCTCCTCGCTGGCGGCGATCGCCAGCCTCGTCGTGTTGGCGTGGATCCTGGGCGATGTCGCCATCCGAGGCGTCGCCAGCATCAATTGGGACTTCTTCACCAAGCTCCCCGCCCCGCCCGGCTCCGACGAGCCGAGCGGCATCGCCAACGCCATCGTCGGCACCCTGCTGATGACCGCGATCGCCACCATCATCGCAGTGCCGTTCGGCATCCTCGCCGGCACCTACCTCTCCGAGTTCAGCAAAGGCAACACCTTCGGCCAGGTCGCCCGGTTTATCGCCGATATCCTGATCTCCGCCCCCTCGATTGTGATCGGGGTCTTTGTCTATATCATCATTGTGCGGCCGATGGGCAACTTCTCCGGCTGGGCGGGGGCGGTGTCGCTGGCGATCATCATGCTGCCGGTCATCACCCGCACCAGCGAGGAGATGCTGCGACTGGTGCCGACCGAGATGCGCGAGTCGGCGTTGGCGCTGGGCGCACCCTACTGGCACATGCTGCTGCGGGTGATCTACCGCGCCGCCAAAACCGGCATGATCACCGGCATCATGCTGGCGGTGGCGCGGGTGGCCGGCGAGACCGCGCCGCTACTCTTCACCAGCCTCAACAGCCCCTACTGGATGGAGAGCATGAACGAGCCACTGGCCAATTTGACCATCGCCCTCTTCAACTACGCCATGAGCCCCTACGACGACTGGCAGACGATGGCGTGGGGCATCGCCCTGCTGATCACGATGTCGGTACTGGTGGTCACCATCGTCACGAGGCTGCTGCTCAAGCAAAGGAGAACCCATGCCTAACAACAACCAACCGAATCCGATCCATGCCGGCGAAGCGATCAAGATGTCGGTGCGCAACCTCGACTTTTTCTACGGCGACAAACAGGTGCTGTTCGGCAACACCCTCGATATCGCGGAGAACAAGGTGACCGCCTTCATCGGCCCCTCCGGCTGCGGCAAATCGACCCACATCCGCACCTACAACCGCATGTACGACCTCTACAAGGGGCATCGCACCGGCGGTGAAATCATCATGGACGGACGCAACATCCTCGACCCCGGCGTCTCTTCGCTCTCGCTGCGCCACCATGTCGGCATGATCTTCCAGAAGCCGACCCCGTTCCCGATGTCCATCTTTGACAACATCGCCTACGGCATCCGCTTGCACGAAAAACCGAGCAAAAGCGAGCTGGAGGGACGGGTCGAAAAGGCGCTCACCGACGCCGCGCTGTGGAACGAGGTGAAAGACCACCTGCATAGCGCCGGCACCTCGCTCTCCGGCGGCCAGCAGCAGCGGCTCTGCATCGCCCGCGCGCTGGCGATCAAGCCGCAGGTGATCTTGATGGATGAACCCTGCTCGGCGCTCGACCCGATCGCCACCACCAAGATCGAAGAGCTGATCAGCGAACTCAAGGGCAAATACACCATTGTCATCGTCACCCACAACATGCAGCAAGCGGCGCGGGTCTCGGACTACACCGCCTTTTTCTATCTGGGCAGACTGGTGGAGTTCAACCACACCGACATCATCTTCTCGGCGCCGACCAAGAAGGAGACCGAGGATTATGTCGCCGGCCGGTTCGGCTGAGCCTCGCCCCGCCAAACACCACAGCTTTCAAAGGAACCACACCATGAACCACACTTTCGCCCCCTTCGATGAAGACCTGCGTGATATGCGTAACGACCTCCTGATGATGATGAAGGTCGCCCGCCGCAACGCCAAGCAGGCGATCAACGCCCTGCTCAAGGGCGACAAGGAGAAGGCCAACAAGGTCATCGCCGCCGATGAGATCGTTGACGCGCTTGAACTGCAGATCGACCAGAAGGCGCGCATGGTGATCGTCCATCACCAGCCGGTGGTCAGCGACCTGCGCACCGTCTTTACCACCATGAAGATCACCACCGAGCTGGAGCGCATCAGCGACCTTGCCACCTGTATCGCCAGAGTCGCTAGCGAGCGCGATCTCGATGTCACCACCAGCGAAATCGAAATTATGAAGCCATTGTTGCTCAACATGTTCCGCCTCACCCGACAGGCATTCAAAGCATCGGATGTGACCATTGCCGCCCAGCTCATTGCCTATGACAGCCACCTGAACAACAGTTGCAACGCCATCCAACGGGTGCTGCACTCACTGATGGTTGAGGATGGCCGCCGTACCGGTGAATGCCTTGCCATCGGCAACATCGCCAAGCGCATCGAACGCATGGGGGACCACCTCAAAAATATCGGCCAGATGATCATCTATCAGGCCAGCGGCCAGGAGGTGCGCCACATCGACCCGAAAGAGCTGGAAGCACTGCTGAGTGATGATGAGGATGATCTAGACGATGATGCGTAGCCCTACCGATGATGCGTAGCCCTACCCCGCTGCTGGCAGCCGCGATTGATATCGGCTCCAACGCCATGCGCATGCGGGTGGCGGCGGTGGGCGAGGATGGCCACCTGAAAATCATCTTCGCCCATCGCGAGGCGGTGCGGCTGGGGCAGGA